>NZ_JBFAML010000024.1:0-100005 GCF_040660295.1 Micromonospora sp. NPDC049891 | reverse complement strand
GGTCAGGGTCGGCGTCCACAGACACATTTATAGGCAAGCGGACACTTGCCTGTCAAGCCGGCCCGCCGACCACGATCCAGCGGGCTGGCGCGCAGGGATCAAGCCTGACCGCCCGGAGCGGGTCGGGCTGCCCCGAAACCCCTCCAGGCCCGGATGTCGGCGCCCCGACACCCTCCAGGCCCCTGGTGAAGGATCAGTGGTCGGCGCTGTTCCAGTCGCGTCCGTCGCCCACCGACACCTCCAGTGGCACCGACAGCGGGTACGCCCCGCCCATCTCACGGCGTACCAGGTCCTCCAGCGCCGCCCGCTCTCCCGGCGCCACCTCGAAGACCAGCTCGTCGTGCACCTGCAACAGCATCCGGGAGCGCAGGCCGGCGTCGCGCAACGCGGTGTCCACGTGCAGCATGGCGACCTTGATGATGTCCGCCGCGGAGCCCTGGATCGGGGCGTTCAGCGCCATCCGCTCGGCCATCTCCCGGCGCTGCCGGTTGTCACTGACCAGGTCGGGCAGGTAACGCCGGCGGCCGAGGATGGTGGAGGTGTAGCCGTCCTGCCGGGCCCGGGCGACCACCTCCTGGAGGTAGTCCCGTACGCCGCCGAATCCGGCGAAGTAGTTCTCCATCAACCCGCGCGCCTCCTCGGCGCTGATGCCGAGCTGCTGGGAAAGGCCGAAGGCACTGAGTCCGTACGCCAGGCCGTAGTTCATCGCCTTGATCTTGCGCCGCTGGTCCGGGGTGACCTCGGCCAGCGGCACCGTGAAGACCGACGAGGCCGTCGCGGCATGGAAGTCGGCGCCGGAGTTGAACGCCTGGATCAACGCGTCGTCGGCCGACAGGTGCGCCATGATCCGCATCTCGATCTGGCTGTAGTCGGCGGTCAGGAGACATTCGAAGCCCTCCCCCACCACGAAGGCGCGGCGGATCCGTCGCCCCTCCTCGGTGCGGATGGGGATGTTCTGCAGGTTGGGCTCGGTGGAGGAGAGCCGGCCGGTGGCGGCCACCGTCTGGTTGAAGGTGGTGTGGATGCGCCCGTCGTCGGAGACCGACTTGAGCAGCCCGTCCACGGTCGACTTGAGCTTGGCCACGTCGCGGTGCCGCAGCAGGTGGGCCAGCACCGGGTGCGGGTTCTGCGCGTAGAGCCACTGCAACGCGTCGGCGTCGGTGGTGTAACCCGTCTTGATCCGCTTGGTCTTGGGCAGGTTCAGCTCGCCGAAGAGGATCTCCTGCAACTGCTTGGGTGAGCCCAGGTTGAACTCCCGCCCGACCGCCTCGTACGCGCCCTGCGCGGCGGCCTTCACCTCGGCGGCGAAGTGCGCCTCCAGTTCCGTCAGGTAGTCGGTGTCCGCGGCGATGCCGGTGCGCTCCAGCTGCGCCAGCACCCGCATCAGCGGCAGCTCCACCCCGGCCATCAGCCGGGCCGACTGCTCCCCGTCGCGGGACAGCTCCGCGTCGATCGCGTCGGCCAGGTCCAGCGTGGCCCGGGCGTGCAGCATGAGGTTCTGCTCGGCCTCACTGTCGCCGCCGAGCCCGTCGAGGGTCAGCTGGCCGGTCTCCGGGGCGTCGACCCGCAACTCCCGGTGCAGGTAGCGCAGCGCGAGGTCGGTCAGGTCGTAGGACCGCTGGTCGGGGCGGGCCAGGTAGGCGGCGATCTGCGTGTCGCGGGCGATGCCGGCGAGGTCCCACCCGTGGGCGGCGAAGGCGAGCACCGCCGGTTTGCTGTCGTGCAGCACCTTCGGTCGGGTCTCGTCGGCCAGCCACGCCGCCAGCGCCGCCTCGTCACCAGGCTCCAGCTGACCCGGGTCGAACCAGGCCGCCGCGCCGTCGGCGGTGGCCACGGCCATCCCGGTGACGCTTGCGGTGTGCCGGCGGTTCGGGCCGGTGTCGAGCTTGACCGCGACGCCGACGCCGGTGCCGGCCGGCGCGTGCGTCTCCAGCCAACCCACGAGCGCCCCGGGCGCGGCCAGCACCTCACCGGCCAGGTCGAAGCCCGACTCCGCCTCCGGCTCGACCGCCTCCAGGTACTGGTAGAGACGGTCCCGCAGGATGCGGAACTGAAGGGTGTCGAAGACCTGGTGCACGGCCTCGCGGTCCCATCCCTGCCAGCGGGCGTCCTCGGGACGCAGCGGCAGCTCCAGGTCGGCGACCAGTTCGTTGATCTCGTAGTTGCGGATCACGTCGGCGAGCCGTTCCCGGAGACTGTCACCCGCCTTGCCCTTGATCTCGTCGGCGCGGGCGATGACGCCCTCCACCCCGCCGTACGCGTTGATCCACTTCGCTGCGGTCTTCGGGCCGACGCCGGGAATGCCGGGCAGGTTGTCGCTGGTCTCGCCGACCAGCGCGGCCAGGTCGCGGTAACGGCCCGGGGTCACGCCGTACTTCGTCTCGACCGCCGCCGGGTCCATCCGGGCCAGGTCGGAGACGCCCTTACGCGGGTAGAGCACGGTGATCTGCTCGTCGACGAGTTGGAAGGCGTCCCGGTCGCCGGTGCAGATCAGCACCGGCATCCCCTGGTCGCGGGCCTGGCAGGCCAGGGTGGCGATGACGTCGTCGGCCTCGTAGCCCTCCTTCTCCACCACCGGCACGCGCAGCGCCGCCAGGACCTCCTTCACCAGGCTCACCTGGCCCTTGAAGTCGGTAGGGGTCTCGCTGCGGCCCGCCTTGTACTCCGCGTACTTCTCGGTGCGGAACGAGCGGCGGGAGACGTCGAAGGCGACGACGATGTGGGTCGGCTGCTCGTCACGCAACACGTTGATCAACATTGAGGTGAAGCCGTAGACCGCGTTTGTCGGCTGCCCGGTCGTGGTGGAGAAATTTTCCACTGGCAGGGCGAAGAACGCCCGGTAGGCCAGGGAGTGTCCGTCGACGAGGAGCAGGCGCGGGGTCGTAGCTGTCACGGCTGCGACTCTAGTCCGTACCGCTGACAAGGCTGGCGCGACAGCGCCGGGAACACCGCCGGCCGCCCACCCCAGCGGGATGGACGGCCGGCGCCGTACGACGCACCTCAGGCCACGCCCAGGTACGCCTCCTTGATCGACGGGTCGTGCAGGAGCTCCTGACCGGTGCCCTCCTTGACGATCCGACCGGTCTCCAGCACGTACGCCCGGTGGGCCCGGGAGAGCGCCTGCTGCGCGTTCTGCTCCACCAGCAGCACCGTGGTGCCCTGCTGGTTGATCTCCACGATGATGTCGAAGATCTGCTGGATGATCATGGGCGCGAGGCCCATCGACGGCTCGTCCAACAGCAGCAGCTTCGGCCGGCTCATCAGCGCCCGACCGACGGCGAGCATCTGCTGCTCACCGCCGGAGAGGGTGCCACCGGCCTGCTTGCGACGCTCCCGCAGCCGGGGGAACATCTCCAGCACCCGCTCCAGGTCGGCGGCGATACCGGCGTGGTCACGCCGGGTGTACGCCCCCATGTCCAGATTCTCCAGCACGGTCATGCCGGGGAAGATCTGCCGACCCTCGGGCGACTGGCACAGGCCCCGGACCACCCGCAGGTCGGCGCGGAGCTTGCTGATGTCCTCGCCGTTGAAGGTGATCCGACCGCCGGACAGCGCCCGGGTACCGGAGATCGCCCGCATGGTGGTGGTCTTGCCGGCGCCGTTGGCGCCGATCAGGGCCACCACCTCCCCCTCGTTGACGGTGAGGCTGATGCCGTGCAAGGCCTCGATCCGACCGTACGAGACGCTGACGTTGTCCAACTCAAGCAGCATCGGCGGGCTCCCCCAGGTATGCCGCGATCACCCGCGGGTCTCGGCTGACCGCCTCCGGCAGGCCATCGGCGATCTTGCTGCCGAACTCCAGCACCACGATCCGATCGGTGACACCCATCACCAGCCGCATGTCGTGCTCGATCAGCAGCACGGTCACGCCCATGTCGCGGATCCGGCGGATCAGCCCCAGCAGATCCTCCTTCTCGGCCGGGTTGAACCCGGCCGCCGGCTCGTCCAGGCAGAGCAGCTTCGGCTCGGTGCCGAGCGCCCGGGCGATCTCCAGCCGCCGCTGGTAGCCGTACGGGAGGTTGCGCGCCGCGTCGTTGGCCCGGTCGGCGATGCCGACGAAGCGCAACAGCTCCATCGCCTTGTCCTCGGCCGCCCGCTCCTCCAGGATGTGCCGGGACAGGCCGAAGGTCTTGGCGAAGGACCGCCGCACCTGCTGCCAGGTACGCACGAGGCCACCGGAAGCGGTGACCTCCGGCAACTCCTCCGGCTTGGGCCGCACCCGCCGCAACCGGAACAGCGCACCGGGCACGCTCGTCTTGTGCCGGGAGTCCGTCCCGACCATGACGTTCTCCAGCGCCGACATCTCCGGGAACAACCTGATGTTCTGGAACGTCCGGGAGATGCCCAGCCGGCTGATCTGGTGCGGCTTGCGACCGGTGACCCGCTCGCCACGGAACCGGACCGAACCCGAGGTCGGCTTGTAGACCCCCGTCATCACGTTGAAGCAGGTGGTCTTGCCGGCCCCGTTGGGCCCGATCAGACCAAGGATCTCGCCTTCCTTGATCTCGAACTTGACCTCGTTGAGCGCGACCACGCCACCGAACCGCAGCGTGACGTTGTCGACCTCCAGCAGGGTCTTGGCCGGTCCCGGCTGGGCCGGGATCTTCGGCGCCGCCGCCGGGGTGTTCGTCTCATCAGACATGAGCGGGCGCCTCCTCTGCCTCCGCCGCGCGGTCCTTCAACTCGCGGGCCCGCCGCCGGCTCGGGATCAGACCCTGCGGCCGCAGGATCATCACCAGCACCATGGCCAGTCCGAACGCCAACCAACGGTAGTCGGCGATCTCCCGGAACCGCTCCGGCAGGTACGCCAACAGCACCGCACCCACCGACACGCCGACCATGTTGCCGGACCCGCCGACCACCACCATCGCCACGAACAGGATGGAGAGGTTCACGTTGAACTGGGTCGGGTCGATGAAGGCGTACCGGCTGGCGAACAGGAAGCCGGCGAAGCCACCCAGCGCCGCGCCGATGGCGAAGGCCCAGAGCTTGAACTTGAACGGGTAGACGCCCATCACCGCGGCGGCGTCCTCGTCCTCCCGGATGGCCAGCCAGGAGCGGCCGACCCGGCTGTGCTCCAGCCGCCGCACCGCGAAGACCATGAGGAGTACCACGGTGATCGCCAGCCAGTACCACGGCTTGATGTCGATCAGGCCGAAGATCTGGTTGTCCGACGATGGCGGGCCCTCCGGCCCGGGAATCGCCGCGATGCCCTGCGGGCCCCGGGTGACACCCTCCATGTTGCGGGCCACGATCCGGATGATCTCGCCGAAGCCGAGCGTCACGATGGCCAGGTAGTCACCGCGCAGCCGCAACGTCGGCCAACCCAGGATCACCCCGGAGATCAGCGCCATCACCAGCGCGATGAAGGCACAGATCGCCCAGGTCACCGCCCAGGTCGGCGGCAGGTCGAACTCCCGCTGGAAGTACTGCACCACAGGCGAGTTCACCGAGCCGAACAACGCCACCGCGTACGCGCCGATGGCGAAGAAGCCGATGTAGCCGAGGTCGAGCAGCCCCGCCAGGCCGATCACCACGTTGAGGCCGATCGCCACCAGCACGTAGACGGCGCAGGTGAACAGCACACCGGCCCAGTTGCTGCCGCCCGAGATCGAGTCGGTACGCAACCAGGTGAGGCCGGGAATGCCGAGCAGCGGCAGGTAGTAGAGGAACACCACGAAGGCGACGAACGCCAGGGACCGCTGCCACTTCGGCAACGCCTTCCACCGGTCGGCGACCGAGTGCAGGGCGTTGACCCGGCTGCGGTCCAGCTCTCGCATCTTGTTGATCATGCTCGGGCCCTCCCCAGCGATTCGCCCAGAATGCCGGTCGGCCGGAACATCAGCACCACGACCAGCACCACGAAGGCGATGACGTCCTCCCAGTTCGACGCGAACAGGGTGGCGCCGTAGACCTCGACGATGCCGAGGAACAACCCGCCCACAAGCGCGCCGCGCAGGTTACCGATGCCACCGAGCACCGCCGCGGTGAACGCCTTGAGACCGAGCACGAAGCCGATACTGCTCTGGGTGAAGCCGAACCGCATGCTCCACAACAGCGCCGCCGCGCCGGCCATGATGCCACCCAGCACGAAGATCAGCATGATCACGCGCTCCTGGTTGACGCCCATCAGCGCCGCCGTCTCCGGGTTCTGCGCCACCGCCCGCACACCCCGGCCGTACCGGGTGCGGTTGATGAACCAGTCCAGCAGCGCCATCATCGCCACGGCCGCCACGAAGACGATCACCTGGATGTTGGTGACCGACGTGCCGAAGACCGTGAACAGCGTCTTCGACTCGATGATCGTCGGCATACCGAGGATGATCCGGGCCCGGCCGAACATCGAGGGCACCGCCTCGCCCAGCAGCTTCGGCAGCACCAGGCCGAAGATCTCCACCAGCACCAGCGACAGGCCGATGGCGGTGATCAGGAAGATCAGAGGCGGCGCGTTCTTGCGCCGCAGCGGGCGGTAGGCGATCCGTTCGATCGCCAGCGCGGTGCCGCCCGACGCCAGCCCCGCGACTATCAGACCGAGCACCAGAAGTAGCACCGCCTGGCCGATAGGCGGGTTGTTCTCCACCCCGAAAGCGGTCCACAGACCCAGCACCGCGAAGGTGCCGACCATGAACACCTCGGAGTGGGCAAAGTTGATCAGACGCAGGACGCCGTACACCAGGGTGTAGCCCAGGGCGATCAGGGCATAGATCGCCCCCTTGGACAACCCATCGACGGTGTGCTGGCCGATGTGGCCGAAGAGATCGTCGAAATTCACCAGGTCTCCTTGCATGGAGCGCGGCCGGGGCAACGAACAACCCCGGCCGCACTCGGTGCCGGTCGTCAGCTGAGCTTGAGCTCCTGCAGCGGCTCGAACGCCGTGCCCTTGATCTCGTACGACCAGATGACAACGCGGCTCGGGTCGACGTCACCGTTCTCGGCGAACTTGATGTACTTCGACACGCCCTGCTTGTCGTAGTTCTTCACGAACTCCAGGATCTCGGCGCGGGTCTTCTTGCCGTCCTTGAAGGCGTCCACGAAGATCTGCGCGGCGTCGAAGCCCTCAGCACCGTAGGAACCCGGCGCCTGGCCGTAGGCGGCCTGGTAGTCGGCGGTGAAGGTGCCGCCGGCCTTGTCGGCCGGGAGGCACGGGCAGGTGATGATGGAGCCCTCGGCACCGCCGGAGGCACCCGCCGGGAACGCCGGGTCGTAGAGACCGTCCGGACCGATGAACTTGGCCTGGACACCGGCGGAACGCATCTGGCGGACCAGCGGCGCGGCCTCACGGGTGTAGCCACCGTAGAAGACGAAGTCGGCGTTCGCCGCCTTGATCTTCGAGATCGTCGCCTCGAACTGCGACTGCCGCTCCTGGATCTTGTCGCTGGCCGCGACCGTGGCACCCAGGTTCTTGGTCAGCTCGGCGGTGATACCGGCACCGTAGGCGCTGGCGTCGTCGATCAGGAAGACCCGCTGCGCGTTCTGCGACTTCAGGTAGGTCGCCACGGCGCCCGCCTGGGTGCCGTCGTTGCCGACCACCCGGAAGAAGGACTTGTTGCCCTTCTGGGTCAGGTCGGTCCGGGTCGCCGACGGGGCGACCATCACCAGACCAGCGGCCTCGTAGACCGGCATGGTGGCGTCCGACTCGCCGGAGAAGTGACCACCGATGACACCGAGGAACGAGGTGTCACCCGCCACCTGGTTCGCGACCGGGGTGGCCTGTGCCGGGTCACCCTGCGTGTCGAACTCGACCATCTCGATCTGGCAGTCGGCGTTCGCGTCGTTGTGCTGCTTGATCGCGAGCTTCGCGCCGTTCAGCGACGGCAGCACCAGACCCGCGTTGTCGCCGGTGAACGCACCGAAGATGGCGATCTTGCCACCGCAGTCCCCGGACGCGGCGTCGTCGCCGTTGCTGCTGCCGGTGTCCTGGCAGCCCGCGGCAGCGACCAGCACCGCGGCGAGCGCGGCAGTACCCAGCGCCCTTGAATAGCTTCGCCTCACGGCTTCCTGACCTCCTCCAGAAGCAGGACAGGCACCTGACCCGGGCGGCGGCGACGGCTGTGGCGCGGCACCACCGGCCCAGCAAGGACACCCCCTGCATTACGGCTCGTGATGGCGGAGCGTACCCACACTCATACGGTCTCGGAAGAGGCTGGGGCGGGGTCTGCGAAACCGTTACGAAGACGGCCCCGAACGCCGCCAACCCCGTAACAGGTCAATCCGCTGACCGGTCGTTGAGCGGCTGGCCGTCCGCCAGTCGGGACGTCATCGATCACCGCAAACACCCCTACCGACAGCCGGAGGCTCCACCCGGACGGCGACCCCCGGCCAGCTGAAGCAACTACGGAAAGTAGCCGATCGGCTTCACTCGGACGTGGCGGAGATCTGTCCGACCCACAACGACGTCTCCGACCCGTCATCCACGGACAGCCACCACCGCTGACCATCCGCCGCCAGACCCACCGCCCGGCCCGCCCCCACCGGTGCCGCCACCGGCAGCTCGACCACCCGCCAGCGGTCACCCCGATCCACCGAGAGCCACCCGCCGTACCGCTCACCGTCCGAGACCACCGCCATGATCCGCCCGGCCGAGACAGCCAACCCGCCGATCGACGCCACCCCACCGGCAACCCCACCGAACCCTCCGGCAGCCGCCCAGCCCGCCGGCTCCTGACGCCACGCGCCGAACCCCCGACCCCGCAGACCCACAGCCACGGGCGTGCCGTCGACAAGCACCACCCGCTGCATCTCCTCGTACGCCTCAGAACCCGGCAACACGGTACGACGCCAGCCACGCCCATCCACCGACGTCCAGACCGCCGGATCCCGGTCGATCCGACCCGGCGCCAGCAACCCACCCACCGCCAGCCACCCCGACGGCCCGGCCACCGCGTCGAACACCCAGGTCACGCCCTGATCGTCGGTGGACAGCTCCGGCGCGCCCTCGATCAACGTGAACTCCGCGGCATCCGGCGACACCCAGGCCGCCGCACCACTGGCCCGGTTACCGACAATCAGCCAGCCAGCCGGACCGGCGGCCAGCCGGGACACGTTCACCGCCTTCGGCCCGCCGTACATCTCGAACGACGCCGCCACCTCGACAAGCGTGCCGTCACCCCGCTGCCACCAGGAACTCACCCGCGGATTGCCGTGCGCGCCACCGACCTTGCCCCCGACAGCGGCCGCCCGCCCGTCCCGGCAGGCGATCGAGAACAACACACTCCGCCGCCCGTAATAGGAATCGGCCACCACCGGCACCGGCGTCCACTCCGCACCGTCCCGACTGGACCACACCGCCGGTCGGGTACCGCCAGCCCCGTCGGCCACCGCACCCGCGGCATACCAGCGCCCGGCGCACACGGCCAGATCCCGCAGCACGACCCGCCCCGGCCCGTCGAGCGACGGCAGCTGAACCCGCTGCCACACCACCGACACCGGATCCGGCTCATCGGTCTCACCGTTCGATGCGGGACAACCGGCCAGCAGCACCGCGAGCACGCCGCCCACCACCGGGACGAGACGAGGACCACCGCCACGGCGGGTACCCACGAGCCACCTCATGCCCATGCGGCCAGATGCTAGGCCCTGACCGCGCTCCCCGGCGACGGCCGCGACGGGCGGGCTGGCATCGGCGGCACTGGTGGCGCACCGCTCGGTGCCGGCCACCGCACTCGCCGCGAGACGCACTCGCCACGCGGCCACCGACGAGCGGCGGCCCGGACGGCGCCGGTCAGGAGGCTGGCTCGGCGACCTCGCCGCCAGCGGTCTCGGCGAGGATCCGGTCGGAGACCTCCTTCATGGTCATCCGATGGTCCATCGCGGTGCGCTGGATCCACTTGAACGCCTGCGGCTCACTCATGTTGTAGGTGGTCATCAGCGCGCCCTTGGCCCGCTCGACGGCCTTGCGGACCTCCAGCCGGTCGGTCAGCCCGGCCACCTCGGCCTCCAGCGCGGCGATCTCCGAGTAGCGGGAGAGGGCGATCTCCACCGCCGGCACCAGGTCACTCTTCTGGAAGGGCTTGACCAGGTACGCCATCGCGCCGGCCGCGCGGGCCCGCTCCACCAGGTCACGTTGGCTGAACGCGGTCAGGATGATCACCGGGGCGATCCGGGCACCGGCGATCCGCTCGGCGGCCGCCAGCCCGTCCATGATCGGCATCTTGATGTCGAGGATCACCAGGTCGGGCTTGAGTTCCTCGGCCAGCCGGATGGCGGCCTCGCCGTCACCGGCCTCGCCGACCACCTCATAGCCTTCCTCGGCCAGCATCTCGGCCAGGTCCAGCCGGATCAGCGCCTCGTCCTCGGCGATCAGTACCCGCCTGCGCGCGGCATCCGTCTGCGTTTCGGCCACGAGCCACTCCCACCATCGTTTCCGGCACGGCTACCACCCATGCTCCCGCACGAGCGTAGTCGGGTACAGTAAGCGCCACCCGCCGGGATGGTGGAACGGCATACACGGAAGTCTCAAACACTTCTGCCCGAAAGGGCTTGCGGGTTCGAATCCCGCTCCCGGCACTCTTGTCATACACGTGTTCGACGATAGTGACGTGCATCCTCCCGAAATGCGGAAGCGCGTCCGTGCTCTACGTGCCCAGGGCCACAACATCCGCTCGGTGGCCCGCGCCCTCGCGCTCCCCTACACCACCGTGTGGCACTGGTGTGTTGACCGGCCGGAACCTGTCATGGTCGGAAGTTCGACCCGCTGCTTCCGTTGCCTCCCGGATGAGGTCGGTCCCTCCGATCCACAGGCATACGCCTATCTCCTTGGTCTCTACCTCGGTGATGGTCACCTTGTCACAAGCGCCCGAGTACCGGTCCTGCGCATCTACTGCTCCGACACCTGGCCGAACTTGATCTCCCTATGTGACAGGGCCATGCGCGCAGTGCTGGCAGCCTCCGTGCAACGCGTGCAGAAGGAGGGCTGCGTTGACGTACAGAGCTACGGCGCACACTGGCCCTGCCTGTTGCCACAACATGGGCCTGGCAAGAAGCACGAGCGGCGGATCGTTCTTGCTGACTGGCAGGAGCGCGTCGTCCGGGCGGTCCCCGGTGACTTTCTGCGCGGCCTGTTCCACTCCGACGGTTGCCGGATCGCGAACCGGGTCACCGTTCGGGGAAAGACGTACGTCTACCCGCGTTACATGTTCGTCAACGAGTCCACCGACATCATGGGGCTCTGCCAGTGAGGGCTGGACCTGCTCGGCATCGCCTGGCGGATGAACCGACCCAACAGCCTCTCGGTCGCCCGCCGCGAAGCGGTCGCCGCGCTGGACCGCCACGTCGGCCCGAAGTCGTGACCCACCCGGACAGCGCCGACGGGCACCGGAGAGCCCGCCGAAGGTCAACTAGATCGTGGCGAGCGCGGCCGCCAGGTCGGCGCGCAGGTCTTCCGGGTCCTCCAGGCCGACCGAGAGGCGCAGCAGGCCGCCGTCGGGCTTGGCTTCTCCCTCGACCGGGCGGTGGGTCAGCGATGCCGGGTGCTGGATGAGCGTGTCGACGCCACCGAGTGAGACGGCGTGGGTGATCAGTCGGCAGGCGCCGGCGACCGCTGCGGCGGCGGGCGCGCCGCCGCGTACCTCGAAGGCGAGGAGGCTGCCGGGGCCGGACATCTGGCGGCCGATGAGGCCGGCCGGGTCGTGCAGGCCGGGGTGGTGGACCCGCAGGACCGCCGGGTGGGTGGCGAGCCAGAGGGCGAGTTTCTCCGCGCCGGCCTGCTGGGCGCGGACCCGCAGCGGCAGCGTCTGGAGGCCACGGTGCAGCAGGTACGCCCCGAGCGGGTGCAGGATGGCGCCGGTGAGGGCGCGGATCTGACGCAGTCGGGTGGCCCATTCGGCGTCGCAGGCGACCACTCCGGCGAGGACGTCGCCGTGGCCGCCGATGCTCTTGGTGGCGCTGTGCAGCACCAGTTGGGCGCCGTGGCGGGTGGGCTGTTGGAGCACCGGGGTGGCGACTGTGTTGTCGATAAGCAGGGGCACCGGGCCGGCGGCGTTGGCGAGGGCGGCGATGTCAATCAGGTCGAGCGTCGGGTTGGCGGGGGTTTCGGCGATCACCAGGGCGGTGTCGGGGCGGATGGCGTTGGCGACCTCGTCGGGGCGGACCCAGGTGACTTCGGTGCCGAGCAGGCCGGTGGCGAGTACGTGGTCGGTGCCGCCGTAGAGGGGGCGGACGGCGACGAGGTGGCGTCGGCCGTCGCGGGTGGCGGCGAGCAGGGTGGCGGTGAGTGCGGCCATGCCGCTGGCGTAGGCGACGGCGTCGGTGGTGCCTTCGAGTTCGGCGAGGGCGGTTTCGAAGCGGGCGACCGTCGGGTTCCAGAGGCGTTGGTAGACGGCGCTGGCGCCGGTGGGGAGGGTGCCTCCGGTGGCGAGGGTTTCGTAGGCGTCGCCGCCGGCGTCCACCGAGGGTAGGGGGTTGGTGGTGGAGAGGTCGATCGGTGGCACGTGGACGCCGAGGGCGGTGAGGTCGTCGCGGCCGGCGTGCACGGCTCGGGTGTCCACGGTCGTCATGTCGTGAGGATCGAACATCCCGCCCATCAGGGGCAATAGTTCCGAATATTATTCGTCATATTCGCTTTCGGAGCTGGCGGTGTTCGGTGGAGGATGCTGGCATGCCCCCCGTATCGAACGATGTTCGGCCGTTCGCGGCTCTCGACGACACCGATCGCGCCATCCTGACCGAACTGGCCGGCGACGGCCGGTTGCCGAACAACGCCCTGGCCGAACGGGTGGGGCTGGCTCCGTCGACATGTCTGGCACGTACCCGGGCGTTGCGGGAGTGCGGGGCGATCCGGGGTTTCCACGCCGAGGTGCATCCGGCGGCGTTGGGGTTGCCGTTGCAGGCGCTGGTGTCGGTACGGCTGACCGAGCACGCGCGGGCGGCGGTGGACGCGTTCCGGGCCCGGTCGGTGCGCCTGCCGGGGGTGGTGTCGGTGTTTCATGTGGCCGGCGCGGAGGATTACGTGCTGCACGTGCGGGCCGCCTCGGCGGAGGCGTTGCGCGATTTCGTGCTGGACCATCTGGCGGTGGATCCGGCGGTGCAGCACACCCAGACCAGCCTGATCTTCGAGCAGGCCCGCGGGTCAGGTTGATCACGTCGACCTGCCGCCGGGAACAGAACGGGCGTACGCCGGGTTGGCCAGGCGTGTGATCGACGTTCCGTTGTCTGTCCTGGACCTCGCCCCTGTCGCCGCCGGCGCCACCGCCGGTGAGGCGTTGCGGCACACCACCGAGTTGGCTCGACGCACCGACGAGCTGGGCTATCACCGGTTCTGGGTGGCTGAGCACCACAACATGCCGGGCATCGCGTCCTCGGCGCCGGCGGTGCTGATCGCGCATCTGGCCGCGCACACCACCGACATCCGGCTCGGTTCTGGTGGGGTGATGCTGCCCAATCACGCGCCGCTTGTGGTGGCCGAGCAGTTCGGCACCCTGGAGGCGTTGCATCCGGGGCGCATCGACCTGGGCGTCGGCCGTGCTCCGGGCACCGATCAGGTCACCGCGTTGGCGCTGCGCCGGACGATGGAGGGCCTGTCGGCCGAGGGTTTTCCCCGCGAGCTGAACGATTTGATGGGCTACTTCGACGAGGCGGCGTCGGGGCGGATCACCGCGACGCCGGGGCGCGGGCAGCGGCCGGCGGTGTGGTTGCTGGGTTCCAGTGGGTTCAGTGCCCAGTTGGCCGGCGCGTTGGGTCTGCCGTTCTCCTTCGCGCATCACTTCAGCGCGCAGAACACGTTGCCGGCGTTGGCGCTGTACCGGCAGAGTTTCCGCCCGTCGCGGTGGCTGGAGCGGCCGTACGCGATGGTGGCGGTGAACGCGGTGTGTGCGGAGTCCGACGAGCGCGCGGAGTGGTTGGCCGGGCCGGCCGGGTTGTCGTTTCTGCGGTTGCGGTCGGGGCGGCCGGAGCCGCTGGCGAGTCCGGATGAGGCGGCGGCGTATCCGTACACCGAGTTCGAGCGGGAGTTCCTGGCGCAGCGCCGGCAGGGTCAGGCGAGCGGTTCTCCGGAGACGGTCCGTCGGCAGTTGGGTGAGCTGTTGGCCAGCACCGGCGCGGATGAGCTGATGCTGACGACGATGGTGTACGACGTCGCCGACCGGGTGCGCTCGTTCGAGTTGATCGCGACCGAGGTGGCCGGCGGTCTGCGGCGCTGACGCGGTCGCCGGCACCGGGGCGGGCTCCGGTGCCGGGACGGCATGGTGGGCCAGGTCACAGCGTTTCGGCGGCTGCGAAACACGATCTTCACGGCAGCGTCACCCTCGCGACGCGGAGCCCGCCTAACTTTGTATCCGGTGGTGGTACGGCACTCCCCGGTCGGGACGGGTCGGGGGTGCCGCGGTGTGGGGCACCGGGCCGCAGTTGTGCGGATTCCGCGATTGCGGCCCGGTGCCTTTTCCTCGTCTTCTACCGCTTCCTGCCTCCGCCGGTCAACGCAGGTGGATGTCGGGCGTGGGTGGTGTGGCCATTCCGTCACCGATGAAGAAGCTCGGGTGCGGGGGCTGGTTGTAGGCGGTGTTCTGCCAGGCGATGGCGACCCGGTACTGCATGTCGTGCATCAGGGTGTGGATCCGGGTGCTGGTCGGCGTCGGGGTGCTGTAGATGCGCAGTGCCCGGCTGTCGGTGGTACGCCAGACGACTTCTTCCCGCCAGTCGCCGAGCAGGTCGGCCGAGAGCGCGGGGGTCGACTTGGTGCCGTTGTTGGACGCGACGTCGCTGCCGGTGAGCAGGCGGGTGTCGCCGCCGGTGCCGTACTTGTCGATCCGGGTGGCGTCGAGCAGTTCGCGGACCGGGTCGCCGTCCCACCAGATGAGGAAGTTGGTCGAGGACGGCTTGCGGCCGATGTTCTGACCACGCGTGTTGGCCAGTCCGTTGACTGCTGCCGACCAGGATTCGGCACCAGGACTGCCGGCCCAGATGTCACCGGAGACGCCTCGGCCGTTGTCGCCGCCGGTCGGGGTGGACCAGAGGATCTGGCCGGTGCGGGCGTCGGCGAACCAGGAGCTGGGCTTGCTGCCGTCCTCGCTGACCTTGAAGTATTCGAGTCCGGGGCGGGACGGGTCGAGGTCGCCGACGTGCCCGGCGTCGCCGTGGCCGTGGCCGGTCGACCAGAGCAGGCGGCCGTTGTCGTCGATGGTGGCCGCGCCGTAGACGATCTCCTGCCGGCCGTCGCCGTCGACGTCGGCGATGGAGAGGCTGTGGTTGCCCTGCCCGGCGGCGGCACCGTTACCGGAGGCGTTGGAGTCGAAGGTCCATCGCTTGGTGAGGGTGCCGTTGCGGAAGTCCCAGGCGGCGATGACCGCGCGGGTGTAGTAGCCACGGGCCATGATCAGCGACGGGCGTTGTCCGTCGAGGTAGGCGGTGCCGGCGAGGAACCGGTCGACCCGGTTGCCGTAGGAGTCGCCCCAGGATGAGACGGTGCCGCGCGGCGGGTCGTAGTTGACGGTGGAGAGGGCGGCACCGGTGCGGCCGTCGAACATGGTCAGGTACTCGGGGCCGGCGAGGACGTAGCCGGCGGAGTTGCGGTGATCGGCGTTGGCGTCGCCGATCACCTGGCCGGTTCCGGAGCGGGTGCCGTCGGCGGTTTTCATGGCCACCTCGGCGCGGCCGTCACCGTCGTAGTCGTACACCTGGAACTGGGTGTAGTGGGCGCCGGCCCGGATGTTGCGGCCGAGGTCGATGCGCCAAAGCCGGGTGCCGGTGAGGGTGTACGCGTCGACGTAGACGTTGCCGGTGTAGCCGGACTGCGAGTTGTCCTTGGCGTTGGACGGGTCCCATTTGAGCACGAACTCGTACCGGCCGTCGCCGTCGAGGTCGCCGACGCTGGCGTCGTTCGCGGAGTAGGTGTACGCCTCGCCGCTGGGGGTGGTGCCGCCCGGCGGGATCTGCAACGGCACGTCCAGGTGCCCGGCCGGGAACTGCAGGGCCGGCGCGGAGGCGGCCTGTTCGGCGCCGCCCACCACGGCCCGCACGGTGTACGCCGTGCCGGCCGGCGCGCCGCTGTCGAGGTAGTTGGTGGCCCCGGTGATCGGGTTGGAGTTCACCCTTGTCGTACCCCGGTAGAGGTTGAATGCGACGCCTGCGGTCTCGGTGCCCAGCAGTCGCCAGGAGACCAGGTTGGCCGAGCCGGAGCGGACGCTGATCAGGCCACGGTCCAGGTTTTCCGCCTGCATCGCTCCGGCCGGTGGCGTCGTCGGTGGGGGTGTGGTGGGTGACGGCGGGGGCGTGGTCGGTGAGGGTGGCGGGGTGGTCGGGGTGGTGGCGCCGGTGCAGGTGGTGCCGTTCAACGCGAAGCTGGTCGGTGCCGGGTTGCTGCCGTTCCACGAGCCGTTGAAGCCGAAGTTGGCGCTGCCGTTGGTGCCGATGGCGGCGTTGTAGTCGACGTTGCGGGCGCTCACCTGAGCGCCGGACTGGGTGACTGTGGCGTTCCAGGCCTGGGTGACCTGTTGTCCGGCGGCATAGGACCAGGTGAGCGTCCAGCCGTTGACCGGGTCGCCGAGGTTGGTGACGGTGACGTCGGCGCCGAAGCCGCCGGTCCACTGGTTGGTGACGCGGTAGTCGACGCGACATCCAGCGGCGGCGGCCGAGGCGGTCAGGGTGGTCAGCACGCCGGCGGCAGCGACCGCGGTGGCGGTAGCCGCAGCGAGCAGCGCCGCCCGGGGGGCGGTGCGAAGCATGGTTCCTCCGGTGGAGGTCGGACGCGCGGCGTGCGGCGGCCGTCGGCCGTGCCCGGAGCCGACGAGCTGGTGGTCCGCTGGCCGTGCCCGGGCCAGCGGGCCGCGCCACGCTAGCGGATTTGATCGACGCCCATGATTGCACTCCCGCGCGTGAGTGATGCTAGGGCAAGCGCTTTCTGCACACAATCGATCCGTTGTCTTGCTCCCGGAGCTGGTCTTTTGATCCACTCGCCGGGTGGCTGCACACATGACGCCCGAGGAGTTCCGCCGGGCCGGGTACGCGGTGGTCGACTGGGTCGCCGACTACTGGGCGACGCTCCCGGACCGCCCGGTGACCTCCCAGGACCCGCCCGGCACGGTGGCCGCTGGGCTGCCGGCCGGGCCACCGGCCCGGGGCGAGCCGGTCGAGGCGGTCCTCGCCGACCTGGACAAGCTCGTCGCACCCGGGCTGACCCACTGGCAGCATCCCGGCTTCTTCGGGTTCTTCCCGGCCAACACCTCAGGCCCCAGCGTGCTGGGTGACCTGGTCAGCGCCGGGTTGGGCGTGCAGGGCATGCTCTGGGCCACCGGCCCGGCCTGCACCGAACTGGAGACGGTGCTGCTCGACTGGCTGGCGGACCTGCTGGACCTGCCGGCGAGGTTCCGCTCCGCCGGCAGCGGCGGCGGCGTCATCCAGGACTCGGCCTCCTCGGCAACCCTGGTGGCCACCCTGATCGCGGTGCACCGGGCCGCCGGTGGCCGGTGGCGCCAGGCCGGCGTCGACCGCCGCTACCGGGTGTACACCTCGACCGAGGCGCACTCGTCGGTGGAGAAGGCCGCCCGGATCGCGGGCCTCGGCGCCGAGGGGGTACGTCTGATCGAGGTGGACCCGGTGACCCGGGCGATGTCGCCGGCGGCGCTGCGCGCCGCGATCGAGGCGGACCGGGCCGCCGGGGTGGTGCCCGCCCTGGTGGTGGCGACCGTGGGCACCACCTCCACCACGGCTGTGGACCCGCTGCCGGAGATCGGGCCGATCTGCGCCGAGCACGGTGTTTTCCTGCACGTCGACGCCGCGTACGCGGGTGCGGCGGCGGTCTGCCCGGAGTTGCGTTCCGGCCACGCCGGTCTGGAGTACGCCGACTCGTACTGCTTCGACCCGCACAAGTGGCTGCTCACCGGCTTCGACTGCGACGCCTTCTGGGTGGCCGACGCCGGTGAGCTGGTGCAGGCGTTGACAGTGCTGCCGGAGTACCTGCGCAACGCGGCCACCGAGTCCGGCACGGTGATCGACTACCGGGACTGGCAGGTGCCGTTGGGCCGGCGGTTCCGGGCCTTGAAGCTGTGGTTCGTGCTGCGCTGGTACGGCGTCGAGGGCCTGCGCGACCACATCCGTCGGAGCGTAGCGCTGGCCGCCGGGTTCGCCGACCGGGTCCGCGCCGACGAACGGTTCGAACTGGTCGCCGACCACCCGTACGCCCTTGTCTGTTTCCGGCTGCGCGGCCCGGACGGGCCGAACGAGCGGCTGCTGGCGGCGGTGAACGCCTCCGGCCGGGTGTATCTGACCCACACCCGGGTCGCCGGTCGGCACACGCTGCGCCTGGCTGTCGGCGCCCCACAGACCACCCAGGCCCACGTCGACGAGGCCTGGAAGTTGATCTCCCACGCAGCGGAGTCCCTCCCGGCCTGACCCCCGGCGACCACCTCGTTGATCATGAGGTTGTTGTCGCGCCACGCCGGGCGGGACGACAACCTCATGATCAACCGGGGTCGGCGGGTGCGGGGTGGGTCAGTGTTCGGTACGAGGGCCGGTGGCCGAGCCGGCGGTGACGGGCTCGGCGGTGGCCTGGCCCGGTGCGGCGGTGGCACCCGCCTCGCCGGCGGTGCGCGGGAGTGCTTCGGTGGGGTGGGTCGCGGCGAGGGCCCGCTCGCGGCGGGTACGCAGCAGCACCCGGACGGCGAGCGTCAGGGCCGTGATCCACCCCGCGGCCAGCAGCAGGTAGACGATCACCGGCACCGGGCCACCCAGGTCGCCGGCGCGCATCAGCACGCGGGCGTTGGTCAGCACGATCACGCCACCGACCGCCGCGCCGAGCAGTTGGGCCGGCACGATGCGCACCAGCCAGGCCGCGATCGGTGCGGCGATCAGGCCACCGGCGAGCAGCGCGAGCACGATCGGCAGCAGGAAGCCCTCGGTGCCCAGGCCGATCAGGAAGCCGAGGCTGGCGGCGGAGGCCACGACGAACTCGGAGGTGTCCACCGAGCCGATCACCTTGCGGGGCTCCATCCGACCGCTGACCAGCAGCGCCGGGGTGGCCACCGGGCCCCATCCGCCGCCGCCGGTGGCGTCGACGAAGCCGGCGACGAGGCCGAGCGGGCCGAGAAAACGTCCGCGGAGCCGGCCGGCGGCCGGGTTGCGGCGCAGCGGCCGGGAAAACCGGACGAGCAGGTACGCGCCGAGAGTGAACAGGATCGCGGCCATCCACGGTGCGGCCGACTCGGTGGACAACGCGCTGAGAAAGGTGGCGCCGGCGAAGGCACCGAGCGCGCCGGGCAGCGCGATGCGGCGCACCACCCGCCAGTCGACGTTGCCGAATCGCCAGTGCGCCGTGCCGGCGGCCAGGGTGGTGCCGATCTCGGCCAGGTGCACCGAGGCGGAGGCGGCGGCCGGTGCGACACCGGCCAGCAGCAGCAACGTCGAGGAGGTCAGCCCGTACGCCATGCCGAGCGAACCATCGACAAGTTGCGCGGCGAGCCCCACCAGCGCGATGACGAGCAGCTTGCGCACGGCGCCTCCCGACTAGACGGCAACTCCTATCAACTTGGTCGACAATGCGGCATGGCCGGTCTCCGGTCAAGCCTTCGATCAGTCAGTGAGACGACACACCGTCGACGGCCGCCGCGCGGCGGCCGTCGACGGCGGCATGAGTGTGCCCGCGAGCTGCGGCCGGGCCGCCGCGCGGGTCGTCAGGTCCAGGCGCCGGGGTCGGCGACCAGTTTGGTGACCGACTCGGGCAGGGTGCCCCGGGCCACGTCGGCGATGGTGACCAGTTCGAGGATCTGCCGCTCGCTGGCCCGCAACGCGATCCAGACCTCCTGCAACGCCCGGGCCGCGCCCTGGTATCCGAGGTGCTCGGGCCGTTGGCCCCGGATGTGGGCCAGCGGCCCGTCGATCACCCGGATCACCTCGGCGAGGGAGATCTCCTCAGCCGGCCGGGCCAACCAGTAGCCGCCCTCGGGCCCGCGCTGGGCCTGCACCACGCCACCGCGGCGCAGTTGCAGCAGGATGCTCTCCAGGAACTTCGGCGGGATCTGCTGGGCCCGCGCGATCTGGTCGGCGGTGACCGGGCGACCGCGTCCAGCCCCGGTCACCGAGGCCAGTTCGGCGACCGCTCGAAGGGCGTAGTCCACCCGGGCTGAGAGACGCATGCCGGACAGGTTAACCGTCAGGTATCCAGGCATTAACCGGCGGCCCACCACCGGCGACGGAGATCCGCGCCAGTGCGGAGTCCAGGGACGGGGGGCGGTGTCGCGGCGAGGGCCAGGCGGCGATCCGGCAAGACTCCGACGCCGCCGGTCGTCTGCTGGACCCGGCGCGGCCCGGTAATCGTTCCTGGACACCGCACTACGCACCGACGCGGCGGAGCAGGCCCTCCTGCACGGCGCTGGCGATC
This sequence comes from Micromonospora sp. NPDC049891, assembly GCF_040660295.1. Classification (NCBI taxonomy): domain Bacteria; kingdom Bacillati; phylum Actinomycetota; class Actinomycetes; order Micromonosporales; family Micromonosporaceae; genus Micromonospora; species Micromonospora sp. NPDC049891. The sequence goes on along the minus strand of NZ_JBFAML010000024.1, from coordinate 79,700 downwards.
TGGTCGCCCTCGACGGTGAACATGCGGCCGGTGGCGAGTCCGCGCGCCCCGGAGGCCGACGGGCTCCAGCAGTCGTAGAGGAACCATTCGTCGGCCCGGAACGGCCTGTGGAACCACAGGGCGTGGTCCAGGCTCGCGCCCACCACGCCGCCCGGTCCCCACACCTCGCCGTGCACCGACAGCACCGAGTCGAGCAGGGTCAGGTCGGAGGCGTACGTCAGGGCACAGGCGTGCAGCAGCGGGTCGTCGGGCAGCTTGCCGTCGATGCGCATCCACACCCGCTGGTGCGGGTCGGCCGGCCGGTCGCCGGGGCGTACCCAACCGGGTTCGCCGACGTAGCGCACGTCGATGGGTCGGGGGATCTGGCCCCAGATGCCCAGCCGCTCCGGGTACCGGGCGAGCCGGTCGGACATGGTGGGGACCGACTCGGGACCGGGCACGTCCGGCGGAAGGGGGGCGTGGTGATCCAGTCCCTCCTCGTGCCGCTGGAACGAGGCGGACATGAAGAAGATGGTCTTGCCGTGCTGGCGCGCGACCGAGCGGCGCACCGAGAACGAGCGGCCGTCGCGGATGTTCTCCACCTCGTACTCGATCGGCTCGGCCGGGTCGCCGGCGCGCACGAAGTAGCCGTGCAGCGAGTGGACCACCCGCTCCGGGTCGACGGTGCGGCCGGCGGCGACCAGGGCCTGGCCGGCGACCTGGCCGCCGTAGACCCGCTGCGGGCCGACCGGTGGGCTCATCCCCCGGAACGACATGGCGCCCGTCGAGGAGAGGTCGAGCACCTCCAGCAGCTGGTCGACGGCGGCCTGGCCGACGAGCGAGCCGTCGGTCACTGCAACGCCCGCGCGGTGGCGGCGTCAACGAGCGAGCCGAGCTGGTGCACCCGCAGGGTGTTCGTCGAGCCGGGGCTGCCGGGCGGGCTGCCCGCCACGATCACCACGTAGTCACCGGGGTTGCCCCGGTTGAGCCCGAGCAGCGCCTGGTCGACCTGGCGGAACATGTCGTCGGTGTGCTGCACGAACGGCATCAGGAAGGTTTCCACCCCCCAGGAGAGAGCGAGCTGCGCGCGCACCTCGGGCACCGGGGTGAAGGCCAGCAGCGGCAGGTCGCAGTGCAGCCGGCTGAGCCGGCGCACGGTGTCACCGGTCTGCGAGAACGCGACGAGCGCCTTCGCGCCGATGGCCCGGGCGATCGAGGAGGCGGCCACGGTGAGTGCGCCGCCGTGCGTACGCGGGTCGTGCTGGAGGCGGGGCACCAGGATGGACCCGGCCTCGGTGGTGGTGATGATCTTGGACATGGTGCTGACGGTGAGCACCGGATACTTGCCGACGCTTGTCTCGCCGGAGAGCATCACCGCGTCGGCGCCGTCGAGCACCGCGTTGGCGACGTCGGAGGCCTCGGCGCGGGTCGGCCGCGAATTCTCGATCATCGAGTCGAGCATCTGGGTGGCCACGATGACCGGCTTGGCGTTCTCCCGGCACAGCTGCACCGCGCGCTTCTGCACCAGCGGCACCTCGTCGAGCGGCAGTTCCACGCCGAGGTCGCCGCGGGCCACCATGACGCCGTCGAAGGCCAGCACGATCGCTTCGAGGTGGTCGACCGCCTCCGGCTTCTCGACCTTGGCCAGCACCGGGCGGTGCACGCCGACCTCACTCATGATCGAGTGGCAGAGCTTGATGTCGTCGGCGGAGCGGACGAACGACAGGGCGACCAGGTCGACACCGAGGCCGAGCGCGAAGCGCAGGTCGGCGGCGTCCTTCTCCGACAGGGCGGGCACGCTGACCGCCACGTTCGGCAGCGAGACACCCTTGTTGTTACTGACCGGTCCGCCCTCGGTGACCAGTACCCGGATGTCGTTGCCGGTGACGTCGGTGACCTCGACGGCGACCCGGCCGTCGTCGATCAGCAGCCGGTCACCGGGCTTGACCTCCTGGGGAAGCTTCCGGTAAGTGCAGGAGACCCGCTCCTTGCTGCCCACGACGTCGTCGCCGGTGATCACCACGGAATCGCCGGTACGCCACTCGTGCGGCCCGTCGGCGAACCGGCCCAACCGGATCTTGGGTCCCTGGAGGTCAGCCAGGATCGCCACCGGCTGGCCCGCCGCCTCCGCCGCCTCCCGGACGAGCCGGTAGACCGACTCGTGGTCGGCGTGGCTGCCGTGACTGAAGTTGAGCCTCGCCACGTTCATGCCGGCTTCGACGAGCCCGCGGATGCGCTCGGGCGACGAGGTGGCGGGGCCAAGAGTGCAGACGATCTTCGCGCGGCGTGTCACGCCCATCAGGCTAGTCTCTCCTCCGGGTCGGACCACCGGCCGACCCCTTGCGCAATGTGGAACAGTTGTCCAACGGCGCGCGGCTACCCGCACAGCCGGCGAGCGTGAACCGCTCCGGACGTCGATGGCGGGCAACGGCGACCGCGCGCCGGAATGGTACGCCCCTGGTGCCAGTACACGTGGGGGAGCTCCGGGTGGGCGACTGACGGCGAACATCAGACGACGGTGCGTGAGGGCGGTCGGATCGGCTCAGCTCTCCGTCTTGACCAGCGGAAACTCCAGCGAACCGGCCGGGCAGAGGAAGGTCATCACGTCCACCCGGTAGAGGCCCGCCTGCACCGCCGGGTCGGCTTCCATCACGCTGCGGACATCGTCGACCGAGCCGGTCCGGGCCAGACCGAACCCGAGCGGCGGGTCCGGTTCCCGGGCCTGACCGTCCACCGCCCCGGCGACGAGGATGATCCCCCGCCGCTGCATCGCCTGCATGTGACTCGCGTGCTCGGCCTGCAACCGCTGGACGGTCTCGGGCGGCAACGCCCGCCCGGCGGCGCCGGGATACAGCACGATGCACTCGTACGTGTCGAGCGCGAAGTCGACCTGCGGCTCCCCTGACATGGCTTCCCTTTCGCCCGGCCCGCCGACGCCAGGCGGTGCACGCGGCGGTACCGTCCAGCCTCCCACGGACGGTCCCGGTCGCAGGGGCGCTCCGCCGATCCCGTCGCCACGTCGAGGTCGGTCGCCCGCGCGCCGGCTGCGCCGAGAGCCGGGTCCGCCCGCGCGCCGGGTGACCGGCGGGCGGGCGGCCGCTACCGTGTGGGCGAAGGCGTGCGGCCGACGGCGGGAGGGTGCATCGGTGCGGGGTCGTGAGCCGGTGGCGGAGCCACTGCCGTACGCGGAGGTCACCGACGACGGGTACGCCACCCGGGTCGCGGAGACGTTCTCGGTGCGCCGGTACGGTCCGGCGGTGCTGCTCAGCGGGGACTGCCCCCGCTGCCAGCATCCGATCACCTGCCCGATCGTCGGCGAGGTGTACCGGCGGGAGGCCTCACAGGCACCGGTCGACCCCGGCTACCGGACCCTGCTGTGCAGCTGCGCCGCCGACCATCCGACCCGCCCGGACGGGCTGGCCGGCTGCGGCGCGTACTGGACGGTGACGTTGGAGGTCGAGTCGTGATCCGACTGCGGCCGGGGCCCCCGGCGACGCTTGCCGACCTGCGCCGGGCGCAGGAGCTGGCCGCGTTGCTGCGTGGCGAACTGGACCGGGTCCGAGCCGCCGCGCTGGCCTGGCGCAACGGGCTGGGTGGCCTGCTGGTCGCGCTTGTCGGCTTCAGCCTGATCCGGGGACGTTCCGACGTCAGCACGCTCGCCCCTGGCTGGGGTGCGCTGGTCGGCGTCCTGCTGCTGGCCGCGATCGGGGCCGGGGTCGCCGGGGCGCTGGCGTTGCTGCGGGCCGCGCACGGGCCGCTGTCGGTGACGCCGGTCGCCGAGCTGCCCCCGGCCCCGCTCGGCGAGCACCGGGAGGCCCTCGCCGCGGCCCGGGCGCTGCGCCTCGGGGTGCTGCTGGTGCTGCTCTGCACCGCCCTGCTGATCGCCGCCGTGGGCGTCACCTGGTACGCCCCCGGCCAACCCTGACCCCGGCCGGTCAGGGGCCGATGTGGGCGTAGCCGGCCCAGAGTTCCGGCAGGTCGGGCAGGGCGGCACGCACCTGCCCGACAGCGTGGTGCAAAGCGGACGCGGCCCGTTCCGGGTCGAGGCCACCGGGCACCGCCAGCGCGCCGTACAGGTCCTCGCACAGCTGCACGGTCAACGCGTCGGAGATGGCCCAGAGCGCGCCGATGACGTGCCGGAAACCCGCCAACTGGAACGCGGTGCCCAGGGTCAGCGCCTCGTCCGGCAGGGCAGCGCCGCCGCGAGCCGTGTCGCAGGCGGACAGGACCGCGAGCGTGGCTGTGGTCCCGGCCGGCCGCCACAGGTCCCGGACGTGCAGCGGACCGCCGGCCAACGCGAGCCGACCCCGGGCGGGCGCGGCCAGATCCTGGGTGCCGTGACAGCACAGGTGGACCACCGACGTTCCCGGCAGTGCGCCGAGCACCTCCGAGGGGGTGGCCGCCGGTCCGGTCAACGACGTCACGTCGGTCAGGTACCGGCGTACCACGGCCTCCTCCCCCGCCGCGCCGGGCAGGTCCGCCAGCCCCGGCGTCCGCGGCATCCCGACGACCAGGGCCGAGGTGACCGGCGCGGACCCGTCCGCCGGCCGCTGCCGGGCCCGGATGAGCGCGCGCAGTGAGGCCGTGTACGACGAGACGACCCGGTCGAGCAGCCCGGTCCCCCCGCCCAGCGGGGTGGCGGCGTGCAGCGGCAGCAGGGAGAGCACTCCGGTGGGACACCACCACAGCCGCGGCGGGGCGGCACCGGCATGCGGTGACGCGGCGGCCGGGCCCAGCGCGTCCAGCACCGGGGCGGCGACCACCCGCCACAACCAGTCCAGCGTCTCCGGGATGCGGCGTCGGAAGGCCGCCCGGCGGCGCTGCGCCTCCGGTCCCGGGTCACCGGCCGGCGCGGTGACCTCGGCGAGGCCCATCAGGAAGTACGCGGTCCGTAGGTGGAGTTCACCGAGGGTCAGCTCGGGTAGCGGCACCACCGTCACGCGTCCCCCGCTGATCACGAGCGCGTCGCAGCGCCGGGCGGCCACGTTCACCAGCACCACCGGGCCGCTCTCGGCCGCTCGGGCCAGGTCGGCGAAGGGGGGTGGGCGCAGGAAGCTTTCGAAGCCGGGTGTCCGCCGGATCTCCGCCAGCACCTCCCGCCGCTGGACGGCCAGCTCGTGGCGGCGTTCCGAGCCCGCCTCCTGCTGGTCGACGACCGACGGGACCGGCACGGGAGCGACCGGGACCGCCAGCCCGGTGACCGGCGACGGCCCGGCCGCACCGGGCCGGGGATCGAGCCGGTCGAGGGCGGCCTGCGTGGCGGCCAGCCGCTCGGCCAGCCGGGGTGCCCGCGCGCGCAGCGCCGTCAGGTCGGCACCGGCGTCGTGGGCCCGGGTGAGCAGCACCCCACGGCCGTACTCCAGCAGTTCCACCGCGCGTTCCGGCCGGCCGAGCACGATCGCCGCCGCCGCGGCGTCGCCGGCCAGGCCCGGAAACCGCCCGAGCAGCCGACCCTGGTCGTCGAGGTCCATGCCGTGCCAGGCCACCAGGTCGAGCAGCTCGATCGCCATGGTGTAGCCCGCCAGCGCCGCCGGCAGGTCGCCGACCTCGGCGGCCAGACCGGCGTACGTCCGGGCGGCGCCGGCCCGCAGCAGCGACGGCGCCGCCTCGATCGCGGCGGCCTCGCGCAGCGCGGCGATCGCCTCGGACAGGTCGACCGGCGGCAGCTCGCCGGAGACGGCCGACGCGGTGGCGGCCGACGCGATGGCGGCCGGGGACGGGGACGGTGCGTCCCGGGTGACGTGCGCTACCTCCTCGACGGCGGCGGCCAGGTTGGTCAGGCACATCGTCCGCTCCGGGTGGTCGACGGGCAGTGCCGCCACCGCCGACCGGTACACCGTGAGCATCTCGTGGGCGTCGCGGCCGTTGCGGCCGGCCCGGAACCTGATCAGCAGGGCGTTGCCGAGGTTTGTCAGCAGCCGGTACCGGTCACCGGCCGAGACGGGGGGCGCGTCGACGAGTGCCCGCAGCAGGGTGACCGCCTCGTCGAGCGCGGCGGGGTCCTCGGTGAGTTGGTGCCGCAGCAGGTGGCTGAGCGCAAGCGTGCCGACGATCCGGACGCGTTCGTCGGGCTCGGCCTCCCGTTGCGCCAGTTCCGCCGCCTCCCGCAGCAACGCGACCGCCTGATCGGCGTCGGTGAGTGCGGCGGCCCGGACCTGCTCCGGTGCGCTGGTGCCGTCGGCCGGCAGCGCCGCGTTGACGACCAGTTCGGTCCGCCGGTTCAACGCCGATCCCAGGTTGAGCAGGCCCAGCATCCGGTCCGGATTCCCGGCTGGCGCGGCGGCCACCGCCCGCCGTAGCACCGCTATCGCCTCGGTGAGGATTCCCAGATCCTGAGTTCGGCCGAAGAGTTCCTGCAGGACCAGACCCAGATTCGACAGGCGCAGCGGCAGTTTCGCGGGAACGGCCGTGGCGGCGACCGCTTCGCGCAACCTCGCCACGGCCGGTTCCAGCAGGTCCGGCTCGCCCGCCAGGTTGGCCAGTTCCCGCAGTACGTTACCCAGGTTGTTCAGCAGGTCCGGCCGATCCGGATGCTCCGCCGGCAGCAACCGCTCCGCCTCGGTCAGCACCTCGCGGGCCTGCCGCAGGCTCGGCAACCCGTCCAGGTCGGCGTGCCAGCGGCTCAGCGTGTAACCGAGTTCGCCCAGGCACCGGGCCCGCTGCCCCGGGTCGGTCGCCTCGTCGGCCGCCGCCCGCAGCAGCCGCACCGCGTCGGCGAGGTCCTCGGCACGGCGGTGCAGCGCATAGCGCGACTCCAGCAGTTTCCCCTCGGCCTGCCACAGCCCGCCCACGTCCTGCCCGTCGCGTCGCGGTCCGGCCGCCGCCGCCCGGTACGCCTCGATCGCCGCGTCCAGGTCAGCCGGGGTCTTCCGCCGCTCATGACGCTCGCCGACCAGCCCCGCCAGCGTGACCCGGGCCAGGTTCGCCAGGTCGCCGCTGAGCCCGGCGGCGAGCGCGGCACGGGTGGCGTCGATCGCGGTGTCCAGATCCTCGTCGGCGCGGTTGCCGAGGAACCGCTCGGCGACCAGCGACGCGTAGACATAGAGCAGCCTCGGGTCGACTCCGGCCGACAACGCGATCGTCAGCGCGTCGATGGCCCGGTCGAGGTCGGCGTGGTCGCCGCGGAGATTCCAGCGTTCCCGCAGCCGCTGGCCGAGGTTGAGCCGGGCCATCACGCGTATCGGCGAGTCGGTGGCGGCGACCCGGGCCGCGTCACCGAGCAGTTGGATCGACTCGTCCAGCGCCGCGAGGTCACCCGCCTGCTCGAACCGGTCACCGAGGACGTTGCCGAGGTTGAACAGCCGGGCCGGGCGCTCGGGGTCGCCGGCCGGGGTGGACTCCAGGCTCTCCCGGTGCGCGTCGATCGCCGCCGGCAGCGACAGCCGTCGGCCCAGGTGCAGGTACTGATCCCGGCGTACCCGCCCGAGCGCGGACAGGTAGTGCAGGCGCTCGGGCGCGTCGGCCGGCGTTGTGGCCAGCGCCCGTTCCAGCAGCGCCTGCGCCTGGTCGGCCACCCGGTAGTCACCGGAGCGTTCGGCACCACCCATCAGCCTGACCGCCTGACCGAACAGCGCGGCCGGCACGTCGCCGCCGGATCCGCCGGACGCGGAACGGGCTGCGGGAATCCGACCACCGGTCCCCTGGGACATGGGCGGAGCGGAACCGGCGGCGGGCGCGTGGGCGCGAAGCAGGGCCAGCAGCGACGGTGGCACCCGCTGCGGTGCCAGGTGCAGCAGCATTTCGGTTAACCCGACCGCCTGCGTGAGGTCGGCGGCGTCCTGCCCGGCCGGCAGGACCTGGTACCGGTACCAGTGCAGACAGGCCAGCAGGAACAGCGCCTCGCCCTCGTGCTCGGTGGGTGAATCGCCGCCGGCCACCCCGTCGAGCAGTTCGTAGACCGGCCGGGCCTCCTGGAGGGCCTCGGGTTCCAGCACCCACCGGGGCTCCATGGTGGCCCCGAAGCCGTCCAGCCGTTCCCGCAGCCGCCGCACCGGATCGGACCTGAACCGCCGCCACATGCCAGCCCTCCCGTCGCAGGCACCGTCCCGCTCAGGGGTAGCAGCTGCGGTGACCGGCCGCTATCCCAAAGTTGACCGGGTAGCTTGGGGCTCCGACAGGCAGCGATCGGAAAGGTGGTCCACATGGCGCTCGAAGCCGGTACCCGACCCGCGAAGGAGTCCGGCACCTACCGCATCGGCGGCGATCTTCAGGTCGACCGGCTCGGTTACGGCGCGATGCAGATCACCGGCCCGGGAGTCTGGGGTGACCCGAAGGACCCGGCCGAGGCGGTCCGGGTGCTACGCCGCGCCTACGAGCTTGGGGTGACGTTCATCGACACCGCCGACTCGTACGGTCCGTTCGTCTCCGAGCTGCTGATCCGTGAGGCGCTGCACCCGTACGCCGATGACCTGCTCATCGCGACGAAGGCCGGCCTGACCCGGAGCGGCCCGGGCGACTGGCGGCCGGTGGGCCGGCCGGAGTATCTGCGTCAGCAGTGCGAGTTGAGCCTGCGCCATCTCGGACTGGACAGCATCGGGCTCTACCAGCTGCACCGCATCGATCCGGCGGTGCCGCTGGCCGACCAGCTGGGTGAGCTGGCGCTGCTGCGGGACGAGGGAAAGATCCGGCACATCGGGCTCTCCGAGGTGACAGTCGACCAGATCGAGGCGGCCCGCCGCATCGTGCCGATCGTGTCGGTGCAGAACCTGTACAACCTGGCCAACCGCGACGCGGAGGACGTGCTCGACCACTGCGAACGTAACGACCTCGCGTTCATCCCGTGGTTCCCGATCGCGACAGGTGACCTGGCCCGGCCGGGCGGTCCGCTGGACGCCGTCGCCACCGAACACGGCGCGACGCCCGCGCAGCTGGCCCTCGCCTGGCTGTTGCGGCGCTCGCCGGTCATGCTGCCGATTCCCGGTACGTCGTCGGTGGCGCACCTGGAGGAGAACGTGGCCGCCGCCCGGGTGAAGCTGACCGACGCCGAGTACGAGGCACTCTCCGCCGTCACCGCCTGACGGCGGCGGCGGGAGTGTCGAGGGGTGCGACCCGGCGACACGTGGCGTCGCCGGGTCGCGGTGGGGTCACAGGGCGAGGCAGTTGGGTTTGATCGCGGTGTCGCGGAGGGCCTGACGGATGACGGTGTAGGTGGTGCCGTCGAACACCAGACCGAGGTGGCCCACCACGCGCAACGGGCACCGGGACTGGATCAGTACGTTTGTCGCCCCGTCGGCCAGCATCGCGTTGTCGACCGGCCGGACCAGTTCGTCCTGCCAGGTCCGCACGGTCGTCCAGCGCACCGGGTCCGGGGTGTCGTCGCCCGCGTTGAGGGCGGTGAGGAACGACGATCCGATGGTCATCTGCTGGCAGGCGATCACCCCGGCGCAGCTGCCCAGGCCGAGGAAGGCCACGATGTTGGCCACGTACGTGCCGTACTGCGGGGTACCGAGGCTGACGTAGCGTTCGACGGCGTCGCCGCCGCCGAGGTTCTTGATGTAGTAGCGGCTGACCAGACCACCTTGGGAGTGTGCGACCAGGTCGACCTTGGCCCCTCCGGCGGCGGAACGGACCTGCCCGACGTAACCGCGCAGCCCGGCGGCGGACGCGGTGATGTCGCCGAGCCCGAGGTTGGGCAGTTGGTAGATCCACACCCGGTAGCCGTCGGCGCGTAGCCGGGCGGCGAGCGGCTCGTAGACGGCGGCGATGCCACTGAGCCCACCGACCACGATTACCGGATTGGCGCCGGCCAGCGCTCGCAGGCCGTCGTCGGCTGCGGCCTCGCCGCTGGTCGCGGTACTGGCCGGTCCGGTGACACGGGTAGGTGCGTCGGACGCAGTGGGCATGCCGGCGGCAGCGGGCGTGCCGGTGGTTGCGGTGTTGGCCGGTCCGGCGACGCGGGTGGGCGCTGCCGGATCGGGTGGAGCGGCGGTGGCGACGGCGGGAGCCGCGAGGACGGCGGCGACCGTGAGAGCCAGGACGGGGACAGCCTTTCGGAGCAGCATCGCTGCACCTCCCAAGGGGATCCCGGGGTTACCGGGTGGAGGCGGTGGGATGTCCGATCGACCGTGCACTGATGATGCGGGTCACGATCCAGAAACGTCAATGAAAAGTTACGCGCGGGTAGCGATTGGCCGACCAGGCATCCCGCGAACGGAACCGGTACGACCGTCCATGGACGACGAACGCCGCACGCACCGGGTGGGTGCGTGCGGCGTCGAGTTCGGCGTGGGTCAGCCGGCCGGGGTGGCCTCCGGCTCCGGCTCGGGGCGGGCCGGACCGTTCTTCACGTACGTCGGGTGCAACTGCACCGGCTGCCGCTCCTGCTGGCGACGCTGCCGCGCCCGGACCCGCAGGTTGAGGAACTCCACGAAGATCGAGAAGGCGATCGGGCCGTACACGTAACCCTTCGGGATGTGCTGGTCGAAGCTCTCCGCGATCAGGCTCGCACCAATGATCAGCAGGAACGACAGGGCCAGCATCTTGACCGTCGGGTGCTGGTTGACGAACCTGCTGACCGCGCCGGCCGAGACCAGCATGATGATCATCGCGATGACCACGGCGGCGACCATGATGGCGAGTTCGTCGACCATGCCGACCGCGGTGATCACCGAGTCGAGTGAGAAGACCACGTCCAGCACCAGGATCTGCGCGATGACCGCGCCGAACGAGACCACCTTGCCGCGCTCACGGGCGTGGTCGGAACCTTCCAGATGCTCGTGGATCTCGTATGTCGCCTTGCCCACCAGGAATATCCCGCCGAGCAGCAGGATCAGGTCACGCCCGGATATCTCCTGCCCGAGCACGGTGAACAACGGTGCGGTCAGACCGATGATCCAGGACAACGACGCCAGCAGCAGCAGACGGGTGATCAGGGCGAGCGAGATGCCGATCGTCCGGGCCCGGGCCTGCTGATGCTCGGGCAACCGACCGGACAGGATCGAGATGAACACGACATTGTCGATGCCCAGCACGATCTCCAGCAGGAGCAGGGTCGCGAACGCGATCCACAGCTCGGGACTGGTCAAGAACTCCATGCCATCCTCGACTCTCACGACCGGCCGCCGGGTCGGCACCCGGACCATCGGCTGATCTGCATCATGATGACCTACCGGGTCACCCGCCGCTGCCCAGCCCCGGCCGCCCCCTCAACGCCTCAGGCCAGCACCCTGACCACCGCCACGAGTTGCGGCATCACGGCCCTTCCCGGAGATCAGAAGCCGCAACATGCCGCAACCCGCGACAGCGGCTCCGGCAGCCTCCGGACGGCCGAGCCGGCGCCCCCACGCCAGGCACGGATCGATGGCATGCTGTGGGCCGTGCGCGGCACCTCACCCCCCGACGAACGACTGCGGGTCATGCCGTGGTGGCTGGTGCTCGTCGGGCTGCTGCTGGCCGCCCTGCTCGGCTGGTGGGTGCTGCACTGGCTGCTCGGCGAAGCCGACCGCGCCGCCGCGCCGGACACCCGGGCCACGCTGCGCATCGACGCCATCCGCACCGGGCTGACCGTGGTCGCCGGCACCGGTGGCGGGTTGGCGCTGCTGCTCGCCGCCCGGCGACAGTGGATCAACGAGCGGGCGCAGCGGCACCAGGAGGTCGTCGCCGCCGCCGACCAGACACACCGCGACCGGGTGCAGGCGCACGCCGAGGCGGTCGCCGAAGCCGGGCAGCGGCATCAGGAACTCCAGGCCGAGGCCGCCGCGCACGATGCCGCCGAGCGCCGGCTGACCGAGTTGTACACCCGGGCTGTGGAACTGCTCGGCAACGACAACGCGGCGGTACGCCTCGGCGGGCTGCACGCCCTGGAGCGGCTCGGTCAGGACAATCCGGCGCAGCGTACGACGATCGTGGGGGTGCTCTGCGCGTACCTGCGGATGCCGTCGCCGGACGACGACGCGCGAGAGACGGAGGTACGCCGCAGCGCGCAGCGGGTGTTGACCCGGCACCTGCGCGCGGACGACGACGTCTTCTGGCCCGGTATGCGCCTGGACCTGACCGGCGCGGGACTTGACGACTTCGACGCCGCCGGCTGCACCCTCGACGACGCCGACCTGACCGGCGCGACCTGCACCGGAACCACCCGGTTCACCGGTGCCACACTGACCGGGCGGCTTTCCCTCGGGGCGAGTTTCGACACCCTCGTGCTCGACGAGGTCGGCGGTGACGCCACTATCGTCCTGGACGGTGCCCGGGTGACCGGCGGGCTCAGCGCCGACGGGGCCGAGATCGGCGGTCGCCTGTCGTGCCAGCGGGCCACCCTCGGCGAGGCGTCCTGGCGGGGCGCCACCTTCCGCCGGACGGTCACCTTCGACCACACCACAGTCACCGGCAGCGCCAGCTTCCGGGACGCCGTGTTCCATGATGGACTGTCGATGGAGCACACCACGTTCGGCGGCGACGCCGGTTTCCGGCGAGCCCACTTCGCCGACCTGGCCCTGTTCCGCTGGACCGAGTTCGGGGCGGACGCCTCGTTCGCCGACGCCCGCTTCGCCGGGGCGACGAGCTTCGGCCGCGCCCGCTTCCACGGCCCGGTCACCTTCGAGGGCGTCATCCCGGCCCGCCGTCCCCTGTTCGACCAGGCCCGCGCGACCACGTCGGCGACCCACACCTGGCCCGACGGGACGCACGTCGAACCCCTCGACACCGACTGGCTCCTGCTCACCGACCCGTAGATCGGATACCCGGGATGAGGTCGGTCCGGTCCCTTCGATCTCCTCGACCCGACATACGATGCAGCGCTCCTGACATTGATTGAGGGGACGCATGTCCACGGCTAAGCAGAACCCCATGTCGTCGGTGTTCTCGGTAGACATCGGCATGCTCCTGGCCACCCTGCTCGCCCTCGTGGGATACCTGCTGCCCTGGTTCCGTCCACGCCCCCGCGCCCAGTGGTCCTTCTCCGGCTGGGCGTACGCGTCGCTCGACGACGGGAGCGGGGGTGGCTGGACGCTGCTCACCTTCGGGTGGCTGTTGCTGGCCGCCGGGGCCGCGCTGTGGGCACGGCAGGTCATGGCGGCGGCGATGGCCGGCATGGTTGCCGCCGTGGGAACCTTGGTCACCGCCATGGCGGTGGTGGCGGCCAGCTTCGGCATGATCGGTGAAAGAAGTGCGCTGGACTACGTGACGGAGCTGCCGTTCGGAGCCGGAATCCCGATCATGGCCGCCGGCATCGGGCTCCTCCTGGCCACCTCCTGCCGGGCGATCGTGCGGTGCCACCTACTGGAAGCCTCCCTGGAACGACACGACCCACCAACCCCCTGACCCGCCCACGCCCGCGCCCACGCCCACGCCCACGCCCACGCCCACGCCGATCATGCAGTTGTGGCACCCGGAATCAACCGACTTGCCCCACTCTGTCAACGACCATAACTGCATGATCGACGCCGCGCTGAGTGGAGGGTCAGGGCCGGTCGGCGGGTGGGGAGGAACGCCTGCCAGGCGCTCCCGGGGGGGTCAGCACCGGGGCGGCGGGGTCCTTCGAGTCCCGTACGCCGACCACGCCGGGCAGGTTGTCGGCGACCTCGACGCAGACACCACCGTTTGTGGACGAGCGGAGCTAGGCGGGCCACCACGCACCTTTCACGCGGTCCATGTTGTTGCCGCCTCCTTGAGCACGTCGAGGCTCTGCTCCAACGGGAGGGCCTTACCCCGGTCACGCGCGAGCACCGCTTGCCACTCCAGCCGCGCCGCGAACCGCTGGCCCAGCTCGGCGATCGGCGTACGGGCTGCCTGGAACGTCGCGCTGGCATGCGCCTCGGTCTGGAGCAGCCCCGGCACGAAGGAGTGTTCATACCAACGGAAAGCTGTCGCCTCCCGCTCGATCTGGATCCACTCGCGCAGCCAGATCGGGGCGGCATCGCCCCTGACCAGTTCGTCCCAGAGCGTCGCGAAGTAGCCGCCCGTGTCAAGCGCCTTGTGGACGGCGGTCAGGTACGGCAGCGTCGGCGGCTTGGTGCCGGTCTCGATCGCGCTCACTGGAGTCCGAGCAGAAGACCCGCTCGCCGAGTTGAGCCTGGTTCAGCCCGGCGGTCGCCCGGCCTCGCCGCAGTTCGCCAAGCCGATCACGGTCCGGGTGATCCGCGAACGGACCGGCCGGCTCACCTACGACGGTTGGGCGTGGATCGAGGTGTACCAGCTCGACTCTCGTGGCGAGGCGATCGACCGCCGCGAGTTGTACGTACGCCCCGACGGGATGCGCCCCGCGCCGCCGTTCCCACACCGCCCGCCGGTCCGGCGTGCTGCGGCGAGGGCCGCGGGGTGAAGAGGCCATCGAACACCTCGCCGAACGCGATCCCGGTGCTCGCCTGCCGGACCTGCACCGGCGCTTCACCGACTGGGTTCCCGCCCGCGCTGCGGGCTCATGCTCCGATACCGACGATCTCCATCGGCCCGGCGGCGGCTCGAACCACCGCATCGACAAGTGCTGTTAGCATCACCGGCGGACGCGTCCAGCACCCATGAGGATCCGGCGAACAGATGTCCCCGAACGAGCAGGATCCGTACGTGCTCCTCGGCGTCAGCCGGGAGGCTTCGCTGGCGCAGATTCGCGAGCGGTACCTGATCCTCGTGCAGGTCTGGCACCCGGACAAGCATCAAGCAAGTCCGGAGAACGTTCGCGCTGAGGCGACCCGTCAGATGCAGCAGATCAACAACGCGTACAAACTGCTCACCGACGTTCGGGAACGCGAGACGCGTGAACGCCGGGCCCGCCAGGCCGAGGAACAGGAACGCGCGCAGCGCCAGCGGGCGGGCGGTGGGCAGCGGGCCCACGACTGGGCGGCCCAGCAACGCGAGGCACGCGAGCAGGAAGCCCGGGAGCAGGCGGCACGCGAACGGCGAGCCCGGGAGCACGAGGCGCGCGCGGCCCGTGAGCAGGAAGCCCGCGAACGCGTGGTGCGCGAGCGTGCGGAAGCCGAACGTCTGGCCCGGATACGCGAGCGGGAAGCACGCGAGCACCAGCATCCCCGGGCCCGGTGGACACATCCCTGGTACGAGCCGGCGAAGCTGTCCGGGCCGCTGATCATCCATCCGATCTCGATTTCGCTGTCGGATGGCGCGGAGGGTTACACGCTGCTGGCCCAATTCGAAGGCCAGGGAACTGTCGTCTTCTTTCCCGGCGCGGACGGCGAGTTGCTCCTTTTTCGCTCCACGGAGACACTGCACCGGTACCTGACCGAGACCGGCAGCCACGAGCTGGCCGCAATTCCCGGTTGGGACGATTTCATGAACTCGATCCTGAAGAGCGGAATCAGCGCCGACGACGATCGGTCGTTCGATTTCGGTCTGATTCTCTACAACATCAGGCGTCCGGTCACCGACTGGGTTCCTCGGCTCTTCATCACCAACCGCGATCTCATCATGGAGATCGCGGAGGCCTTCGAGATCACCGAGGCGCTCGGCCTGTTGAGCGCAGGCTCAGCAATCGACACAGTCGATGACCTGATGCGGGTCGTCGACCGACCTGTCGCCGGGTGGGGCGCGCGCCGCCGGCTCGAGGCCATGGATACCGGGTCTGCGAGCACCGCGTGGCGCAAGGTGATCCGGCAGGTCGAGAAGCGCGTGCGCTGGCTGCGGTGAACACCCACCCGAGGCCAGGCCAGGCTCGTCACTCCCCCGGGGCGCGATCCTCGGCCTGAACGGACCGTGCCGTCGCCAGCAGCGATCCGCTGAACTCCGGTGTGGTCAACACGTTCACCGCGACGCCGGGCTCGACGAGCCAGAACGCCTGCACGTCGTCGCTCAGGCCGGTGCTGTCACCGTGCTGGAACTCGCTGAGATCCCACTCGGCGGGGTCGCGCTCGTGATACTCGCCGAGGAAGTTCCGGAGCGCGGTCAGGTCGACCAGGCGGTCCCCGCGCAGCACGTGCACCCGTAGATCCACGCGATGGCCGTCGGGCACCTGCCGTTCCCAGACCCGGCTGGCGAAGCGTACGTCGTCCCACTCGGTGGCGAAGTCCGACACCTCGTCGCCGATGCCGGCCGGCACCTGCCCGATGTGGAAGCCGTCGAGCACTCCGCCGTCACGCGTCTCGTCGCTGCTCATCCCACCGCCTCGAACGGATCCTGCTGGTCCCCGGTCAGTTACCCAGCGCGCGTACCTTGGCGATCGTCTCCTGGACGTGCTGCCGGGCGGGCTCGTGCCCCTGAGCCGCCTGCGCGAGCGCCTGCCGGTACGAGTCGATCATGTTGATCAGCGGCCCGGCGGCGACGCCCTGCAAGGCACCGGCGACGAGTTGGCGTGCCTCGGCCGCGTCCTGCGCCGCCGCCGCTGTCTTCGCCTTCGCCTCGTCGAGCTTCTGCGCCGCCGCCGCCAGCCTGGCGATCATTTCCGCTGCGCTCACACGCCCTCCCCACGATCGCACCACACCGGCGTCACCACCTTCGCACGAGCAGCGACCACACAGGAGCGTACGAGATCCACACACCCGCCGCGACCACCCGACCGCGCCGCACCACCGAGAGTGGGTACATCTGTTGCTGCCATGGCGACAACAACTGCACCCACCCACGCCGCCTCAGACCGTCAGCCGCCCCTGCCGACGACTCGGTGGACCGGCTCCGGGGTCAACGCAGCACGCGGAAAAGCAGCAGGTAGCCACAGTAGGCGAGGGGAACCGCGAGGAAGCAGAGCAGGAACCCCAGGACCGGATAGCGCGGCGGGGTGGCGGCACCGACGGCGGGCCGCCCCCAACGGCCGAGCACCAGCCAGCCGCCGATCAGCGCCATGGCGGGCAGGCCGGCGAGCATCCAGGCGAGCAGGGTAGCCAACCCGACCACGCCGAGGCTCCAGCCGAACGTCAGGACCAGCAACAGCAGCATCGCGACGCCGGCGGCACCGGCGTAGACCGCTACCGCTCGGGCCCGCGGCGACCACGTCGGCAGCAGCGCCGGCTGCTGGGCGAGCAGTTCCGCCTGCTGCCCGTGCCGGTCGGCCTCGTCGGCCCAGCGCCGGGCCAGCTCCAGCTCCGTCGCCGGGTCGACCTCGCCGGCGCGCGGGGCCGGCACCCCCGCCGCCGTCGCGCTCACCGCCACCGGCAGCGCCGGGCCCGCCTCCCCCACACCCACCTGGGAGTACGCCCCGACATCCGGCCGCCCCGGGGCGGCGGCTGCGCCGCCGTCCGACCCCGTCCCCGGTCCCCACCCGCCGCCCGGGTACCCAGGCGGACTCAGCGGCCGACCGGGCGGGCCGGACACGGGCGCGGCGGCCGCGGGCGGACTCGACGGCCAACCAGGTCGATTCGACGGCACGCCGGCCGAGATCGGTGGGCCGGGTGGACTCAGCGGCAAGCCAGGCGGGCGGGACACCGGTGCCCCGCTCGGCGGTGGGCCGGGCGGGGCCGGTGCGCCCGACACCGGCGCTCCGGTCGCCGGCGGCCCGGGCGGGGCCGGTGGGCCCGGCACCGGCGCTCCGGTCGGCGGTGGGCCGGGCGGGGTCGGTGGGCCGGATACCGGTGGTGCACCGAAGAGGGGACCGCCGGGGATGAACCCCCCTGGCCCAGCGGCAGTCGGTGCCGGGCCGCCCGGTGCGATGCCGATGGTGCGGCCGAGGTGGTCGAGGCGCTGCCCCTGGGCGACCAGCCGCCGGTCCAGGTACTCCACGGCGGCACCGAGATCCCGCTGCCGTTCTGCCTCGGCGGCGGCGCCCTGTTCCCCGGCGCGCTGCTGCACGGCGAGGTGACGGGCCAGCGCCACGTACTCGTCGAATGTGGACACGCCTCACTCCTGCCCGTCGGAGGGGTGACCGTCGCGGGCGAACGGCACGATCAACCGGACCCGCTGGTCGTGCCGGTCGACAAGCAGCGCCCGATCCGCGCGGGGGGTGTACGCGAGGTCGTGCACGCCGAGGTGCAGGCCGAGATCCGCGCCGGGCACGTTCAGTGCGACCAGGCAGGCGACGTCGTCGCGGTTCTGCGTGCCGCCGAGGTCGTCGGCGAGCCGACGCAGGCCGCGCCACCAGCCGAGCAGGTGCACCCCGTGGCCGGGCCCCTGCCGCAGCAGCACCCGCAGGTCGTCGTGGCCGGAGCGGAACGTGGTGGGGTCGCTCTCGCCGAGCAGGCCGGCGGCGGCGTCCATTCCGAACACCACCAGGTAGGCCCGCCCCGCCGACCCGACGTCCGGGCCCGTAGGCGCGCTGTCCGTGCCGGCCGGCACGGCAGATGGCGTGCTCGGGGCGCTGTCCCCGACAGGTGGCCGCGGTGCGCCGCCGGGCCGGTGTCCGCCGGCCAGGTTGGTGGCGAGGGTGCTGATCCGGTCGCGCAGCGCGGCGGCGTCGAGGCGTGCCACGCGGTGTCCGGCGGCGGCAAGCGTCGCGGCCGTGTCCTCGGCCGCCGGGTCGGCGGCGGCCACCAGCGCGGCGAGCAGGAAGGTGGCCTCGCCCGGGTGGTGCTGACGGGCCAGGCTCAGGGTGGCTGCCCGCAGCACCTCGGCCCCGGCGGGCGAGGTGCCGACCACGGCCAGGTGCCGACCGGGCGCGGTGTCCATGATGAACAGGGCGGTGGTGCCGTCCACGTCGACAGTCCGGCCGACCAGGGCCAGAGGACGCCGGCCGCCGGGGCGCAACCCGGTGAACGTGGCGTCGTCCTCGACGCGGGCGGTGTCGTAGCCACGGAACACCGACGGCGGGCGGGCACCCGCCGGGCGGGCCTGCCACAGCTCGTGGCGCAGCCGGGTCAGCTCGTCGGTCGCGGCGTGCGCGTCGGGGAAGCGGATCACGGTGTTCGCACCGGGTGCACCGGCGGCGGTGTTCACCACCGCCGAGCCGACCGGCAGCGTCACCGCGGCGTCGTTGAGGTGGTCGAGCACTCCCCCGCCACCGGGCAACGCCACCCGCAGGGCGAACTGCCCGAAGACCGCCTCGGCGCGGCCGTAGAGCGCCTCGATCCCCGTCGTGCTCTGGCTGGCCAGCACCAGATGTACGCCGTACGAGCGGCCTTTGCGGGCCAGTTCCTCAAGCAGGTCCACCGACTCGCGGGCGAGCGGATCGTTGCCGGCGAGCAGCACGTGGAACTCGTCGATCACGGCGACGATCCGGGGTACCGAGGTGCCGGCGGGCAGGTCGGCGAGCTTGGTGACGCCGTGCCGCTTGAGCGCGGTGGACCGCCGGTGCAGTTCGCGGCGCAGTTCGCGCAGCACGGCCACGCCGTACTCCCGGTCGCTCTCGATGCCGACGGCGCGGGCGTGCGGCAGCCACGACGGGTCGCGGTCGGTGGGTACGAACTCGGTGAAGCTGACCCCCTCCTTGAAATCCAGGAGGTAGAGCTGCAACTCGGCCGGAGAGTAACGGGCGGCCAGTCCGTACAGCACGTCGAGCAGGAAGACCGTCTTGCCGGCGCCGGTACGCCCACCGACCAGCCAGTGCGGAGTGGCGTCGTCGAAGGCCATGGTGACCGGGTCGCGTCCGGCGCGGCCCACCACGGTACGCAGACCCGCGCGGGCGGAGGCGCTCCACCGCTGTCCGGGCAGCAGGTCGGCGAAGCCGACCGCCTCGCCACGCCGGGCGGCCTCGCCCAGGTGGGCGGCGAGCGCGGCGACGGAGGCCGGTGGCGGGTCGCCGTCGAGGGCCACCGGCGCGGCCAGGCCACTGCCGTCGGCACTGAACGGCGCGCCGGGCGGGTCGCCGACCCGGGCGTACCCGTCGGTCAGCCGCAGCAGCGTGGTGGCCCCCAACGGTGGGGCGGACTCGCCCGGCCCGGCCGGCGGCCAGCCGGCGAGCAGCACACAGACGGCGGCGGCCGGACCGGCGTGGGTGAGCGCGGCCAGCCGGGCTGCCTCGCGGGGAGTGGGGACGGACGCGGCGACGAGCACCAGCAGGTCCTGGTCCGGCCGGTCGGCCTGGCGCGCGGCCCGGGCGTGCCGTTCGGCGGCGTCGAGCAGGGTGGTGACCTCGGCTTCGGTGGTGGCCGGCGGGTCGACCACCCCGGCGTCGAGCAGCGGTCGCAGGGGACCGAAGGTGGCGCCGAGGGCTGCGGTGTCCAGCGCGGCGACCCGGACGCCGCCGGGCACGGCGGTGGCCAACAGCCGCAGCACCAGGGCCCGCAACAGCCCGGCGACCGCCGGCTGGCGGGCGTCGCCGTCGATCGCCAGATGGTGCCCGGCCCCCAGGGGCAGCAGCACCGGGAAGCCGCCGCCGGCGGTGACGGCCTCCCCGACGCGTACCGGGACGGGCTGGCGGGCCAGCGGGGTGCCCGGGGTCGGGGTGGCCAGCGCCGTACCGACCCGGGCCAGCCGGGTCAGCAGGTCGGTGTCGACCACAGGTGCCGATGGTGTGATGGCGGTCAGCGCGGTGCGGGCGGATTCAAGATGCGTGCGGGCGGCCCGGTGGGCGGCGACCGCCTGCTCGTACGCCGACGCGAGCCTGCCCACACCCCTGCCCCTCACCGCCGAGCGCCGCCTGGTCGCAGAAACCCTAACGGACGGCGGCGACACCGGCACAGTCCGAACCGGACGTGTCGGCCGGCGACCTCGACAGGTCATTGACTCGCGGCCCGCGGTACCGCCCGGAAGTGGAGCCCGTCGCGTGGGAGCAGGAGTCGGGCACCGTCCACGGCGACCGGAGGCACGGCGGCCGACGGCCCGAACCGGACCGTCGGCCGCACCGCGCGGTCAGCCGGTGACCGCGTTGAGCGCCGGCAGGTAGCCGTAGCGGTAGCCGTCGGCGTTCGGGTGGTACGCCTCGATGACCCCGGTGACGTCCCGGATCCACGGCTGGGCGCCGCAGACGCCGTGGCCGGCGAAGGTGGGTCGGGTGTCGGCGAAGGTGGCGCCGGCCGCGGCGGCCCGGTCGGCGGTCACGGTGGCGAGGACGTCGGCGGCCTCGTTGAGGATGGTGCGCTTGTAGGTGCTCATGGCCAGCAGTCCGCAGTAGCTGGTCTCGAACAGCCGTGGGTAGCCGAGCACGATCAGGCGGGCGTTGGGGGCCCGCTCCCGGATCGCGGCGTAGGTGCGGTCCAGCCGGGCCGGCAGCGTGCCGGTGGCGAAGGCCTTCGCGGCGTTCACCGCGTTGGTGCAGGTGGAGGTGCTGCCGAACCGGCAGTCGGTCATCACGTCGGCGAACCCGGCGTCGTTGCCACCGATGGTGATGGTGACCATGGTGGTGGTGGCGGAGAGCGAGCCGAGCTGGTTGTTGAGCACGTCGGCGGTGACCGCGCCGCCGCAGGCGGGGAACCGGAAGCTTGCCACGTTGTTGGCGGCGGCCCACAGCGGGGCGTACGACTTCTGGCTGCGCAGGCAGGTGGACAGGTCGTACGGTCCGGCACCGACGCCGGAGGAGTACGAGTCACCGAGGGCGACGTAGTGGATCGGAGCGGCGGCCTGGGCGACGCCGGGGACGGCCAGCGCGCCGACGGCGGCGGTGAAGAGGGCGACCAGCGCGGTCAGGGCGCGGGCCAGCGGACGGTGTGGCATGACGGACCTCCACAGGGGTGGTGGTGGAGCCCGAGAGCCGCGCGCGTGGCCAAGGGTTGTTACTGGTCGGTAATGCTATCGAAACAGTTGGATAAAGTGAATAGCCGTTAAGGCGCTGGACACGGCGAGGCCGCGTCCGCGCGGTCGTCCCGCGTGGACGCGGCCTCGTGCAGACCTCGTCAGCAGCTGGCGGTCAGTGCGCCGCCAGGGGCCGGCTGGCCGGGTGGACCGGGGCCGGCAGGGCGCCGACGCCGTCCAGGTACGTGTGGATCGCCGCGGCGGCGGCCCGACCCTCGGCGATCGCCCAGACGATGAGCGACGCACCCCGGTGCATGTCACCGGCGACGAAGACCCCGTCGGCCTCGGTCTGCCAGTCCGCCCGGGAGTCGACAGCACCGCGCGCGTTCCGGGCCACCCCGAGCTGCGCCAGCAACGGCTGCTCCTCGGTGCCCTCGAAGCCGATCGCCAGCAGCACCAGGTCGGCGGGCAGCTCCCGCTCGGTGCCCGGCACCACCGTGAGGATCCGCCGGCCGTCGCGCTTCTCCACACTCACCTCGGCGATCCGCACCGCCCGCACCGCACCGGTGCCGTCGTCCACGAACTCCTGCACCGCCACCGCGAAGACGCGCTCGCCGCCCTCCTCGTGGGCCGGGTACTCCCGCAGGACCCACGGCCACGTCGGCCACGGGTCGCGGCCCTCGTCCCGGGCCCGGGGCGGCTGCGGGTACAGGTCGAGCTGGTGCACACCGGCCGCGCCCTGCCGGTGAGCCACACCCAGGCAGTCCGCCGCGGTGTCGCCGCCGCCGATGATGACCACGTGCTTGCCGGCCGCGTCGATGGGCGTACCGTCCGGCAGGGTGGCCAGCGCGGGCCGGCCCTCGCCGGCCGCCGCGACCACCCGGTTGGCGGCGACCAGGTGCGCCATCGCCTGGTGTACGCCGCGCAGCTGCCGGCCCGGGGTGTCGGTGTCCCGGCCCTGCAACGCGCCGCAGGCCAACAGCACCGCGTCGTGCTCGGCGCGCAGCTGCTCGGCGGTGACGTCGACCCCGACGTTCACCCCGGCCCGGAAGACGACCCCCTCGGCGCGCAGTTGCGCCAACCGGGCGTCGATGTGCCGCTTCTCCAGCTTGAAGTCGGGGATGCCGTAGCGCAGCAGGCCACCGATCGCGTCGTCGCGCTCGTACACGGTCACCGCGTGACCCGCGCGGGCCAGCTGCTGCGCGGCGGCGAGCCCGGCCGGCCCGGAGCCGACCACGGCGACCGACCGGCCGGAGGGCGCGGACACCGGGCGCGGGGTCAGCCCCCGGGCCGCGGCCGCGTCGGCGATCTCCACCTCGACCTGCTTGATGGTCACCGGATCGCCGCCGGCGATGCCGAGCACACACGCGGCCTCGCAGGGCGCCGGGCAGAGCCGGCCGGTGAACTCGGGGAAGTTGTTCGTGGCGTGCAGCGACTCCACCGCCGCGTCCCAGTTGCCGGTACGGACCAGGTCGTTCCAGTCCGGGATGCGGTTGCCCAGCGGGCAACCGTCGTGGCAGAACGGGATGCCGCAGTCCATGCAGCGGGTGGCCTGCTCGCGGATCAGTCCCTCACCGGCCGGCGGGTAGACCTCCCGCCAGTCGCTGATGCGCACCGGCACGGGCCGGCGGACCGGCAACCGCCGGCCGTAGCGCAGGAAACCGTTCGGGTCAGGCACGAGCCACCTCCTGGGCGACCACCCGCGGCGCGGGCGGGACCGGCGCGGACGAGCCGGCGGCCGGCTGCGCCGGTGTCGCCAGTGCGCTCATCACCGCGTCGTCGACGTCCTGGCCGGCGGCTTCGGCGGCCCGCATGATCTCCATAACCCGGCGGTAGTCCCGGGGAACCACTGCGGTGAACTCCTCCACCGCCTCCGGCCAACGCTTGAGCAGCTGTTCGGCGATCGCCGAGTCGGTCTCGGCGAAGTGCCGCTGCACCAGCTCGTGCAGGCGGGTCCGTTCCGCCTCGCTCGGGGCGGACAGGTCGACCAGCTCGGTGTTGACCCGGCGTCGGTCGAGGTTCCAGACGAACGCCGTCCCGCCGGACATGCCGGCGGCGAAGTTGCGGCCGGTCCGACCGAGCACCACCACGGTGCCGCCGGTCATGTACTCGCAGCCGTGGTCGCCGACACCCTCGACGACAGTCACCGCGCCCGAGTTGCGGACCGCGAACCGTTCCCCCACCCGGCCGCGCAGGAAGACCTCACCCGCGGTGGCCCCGTACAGGATGGTGTTGCCGGCGATGATCTGGTCCTCGGCGCGACCACCCGCGTCGGCGTCGGCGGACACGAACGGTGCCGCCGCGTCCGGCCGGACGATCAGCCGGCCACCGGAGAGCCCCTTGCCGACGTAGTCGTTGGCGTCGCCGTGCAGGCGCAGGGTCACCCCACGCGGCAGGAACGCGCCGAAGGACTGCCCGGCGGTGCCGCGCAGGGTGAACTCAATGGTGTCGGCGGGCAGGCCGGCGCCGCCGTGGCGGCGGGTGACCGCACCGCCGAGCATCGCGCCGACGCTGCGGTGCTCGTTGCGGATCGCCACCTCGGCGCGCACCAGCGGGACCGACCCGTCGCGCCCGGCCGGGCCCAGGGCCGGCGCGGCGAGAGCGATGAGGTCGTTGTCCAGCGCCAGCTCAAGGCCGTGGTCCTGGGCGCGTACGCCCCGACGGGCCGCGCCCTCGGGCAGCTCCGGCAGGTGCAGCACCCGACCGAGGTCGAGCCCGCCGGCCTTCCAGTGCTCGACCGCCGGTGCGACGTCGAGCAGCTCGGTACGCCCGATCGCCTCGTCGATGCTGCGCAGGCCCAACTCGGCCAGGTAGCCGCGGATCTCCTCGGCGAGGAACAGGAAGAAGTTCTCCACGAACTCGGGCTTGCCGGTGTAGCGCTCGCGCAGCACCGGGTTCTGGGTGGCGATGCCCACCGGGCAGGTGTCCAGGTGACAGACGCGCATCATGATGCAGCCGGAGACGATGAGCGGCGCGGTGGCGAAGCCGAACTCCTCGGCACCGAGCAGCGCCGCGACGATCACGTCCCGGCCGGTCTTGAGCTGCCCGTCGACCTGCACGGTCACCCGGTCACGCAGCTTGTTGAGCAGCAGCGTCTGCTGCGCCTCGGCCAGGCCCAGCTCCCAGGGCGTACCGGCGTGCTTGAGCGAGTTCAGCGGGGACGCGCCGGTGCCGCCGTCATGACCGGAGATCAGGATGACGTCGGCCTTGAGCTTGGCCACCCCGGCGGCGACGGTGCCGACACCGACCTCGCTTACCAGCTTCACGTGCACCCGGGCGGCCGGGTTGACGCACTTGAGGTCGTGCACCAGCTGGGCGAGGTCCTCGATGGAGTAGATGTCGTGGTGCGGCGGCGGCGAGATCAGGCCGACACCGGGGGTGGCGTGCCGGGTACGGGCGATCCACGGCCAGACCTTGTTGCCGGGCAGCTGACCACCCTCGCCGGGCTTGGCCCCCTGCGCCATCTTGATCTGAAGGTCGTCGGCGTTGACGAGATATTCGCTCGTGACACCGAACCGGCCGCTGGCGATCTGCTTCACGGCGGACCGGCGGGCGGGGTCGTGCAGCCGCTCGACGTCCTCCCCGCCCTCGCCGGTGTTGGACTTGCCGCCCAGCCGGTTCATCGCGATGGCGAGGGTCTCGTGCGACTCGGCCGAGATCGACCCGTACGACATGGCGCCGGTGGCGAACCGCTTGACGATCTCGCTGGCCGGCTCCACCTCCTCGATCGGCACCGGCGGCAGCACCCCGTCCCGCAGCCGGAACAGCCCGCGCAGCGAACCCGCCCGCGCGGCCAGCTCGTCGACCTTCGCGGTGTACTCGCGGAAGACGTCGTACTGCCGGCTGCGGGTGGCGTGCTGGAGCAGGAAGACCGTCTCCGGGTTGAACAGGTGCAGCTCACCCTCGCGACGCCACTGGTACTCGCCGCCCACCGGCAGCAGCTCGACCGACTCGGCGCCGGGCGCCGGCCAGGCCAACGCGTGCCGGGCGGCCACCTCGGTGTGGATGCCGTCCAGCCCGACGCCACTGATGGTGCTCGGGGTGCCCCGGAAATACCGCTCGACCAGCCGGGTGTGCAGCCCGACCGCTTCGAAGACCTGGGCACCGCAGTACGACGACACGGTCGAGATGCCCATCTTGGACATGATCTTCAGGACGCCCTTGCCGAGCGCCTTGACGTAGTTGCGGATCGCCGCCCGCGGCTCGACCCCGACCAACGCGCCCGTGGAGATCATGTCCTCGACCGACTCGAAGGCGAGGTACGGGTTGACCGCGGCAGCGCCGTAGCCGATCAGCACGGCCGCGTGGTGCACCTCGCGGCAGTCGCCCGACTCGACGATCAGCGCGACCTGGGTCCGGGTCTGCTCCCGGACCAGGTGCTGGTGCACCGCGGCGGTGAGCAGCAGCGACGGGATCGGGGCCAGGTCGGCGTTGGAGTCCCGGTCGGAGAGCACCAGGATCCGTACGCCGTCCTCGATGGCCTCGGAGACGTGCCGGCAGATCTCGGTCAGCCGGGCCTTGATCCCGGCGCCGCCGTCGCGGATGCGGTAGAGCCCGGAGACCCGCACCGCCTTGAACCCGGGCAGGTCACCGTCCTCGTCGATACAGAGGATCTTCGCCAGCTCGTCGTTGTCGATCACCGGGTAGGGCAGCACGATCTGCCGGCAGCTCGCCGGGCCGGGATCGAGCAGGTTGCCCTCTGGGCCGATGGTGGTGGCCAGGCTGGTCACCAGCTCCTCCCGGATGGCGTCCAGCGGAGGGTTGGTGACCTGGGCGAACAGCTGATGGAAGTAGTCGTAGAGCAGCCGTGGCCGGGTGGACAGCGGGGAGATCGGGGTGTCGGTGCCCATCGAGCCGATCGGCTCCGCACCGGTCCGCGCCATCGGCGCGAGCAGGATCTTCAGCTCCTCCTCGGTGTAGCCGAAGGTCTGCTGCCGACGGCGTACCGAGTCGTGGGTGTACACGACGTGCTCGCGGGCCGGCAGGTCGTCCAGCTCGATCAGCCCGGCGTGCAGCCAGTCGGCGTACGGCTCGGCGGCGGCCAGCTCGGTCTTGATCTCGTCGTCGTGCACGATCCGGCCGGCGACGGTGTCGACCAGGAACATCTTGCCCGGCTGGAGCCGACCCTTGGCCACCACGGTGGCCGGGTCGAGGTCGAGGACGCCCGCCTCGCTGCCCAGCACCACCAGCCCGTCCACGGTCTGCCACCAGCGGCCCGGACGCAGGCCGTTTCGGTCGAGCACCGCGCCGACGATCTCGCCGTCGGTGAAGGCGACCGAGGCCGGGCCGTCCCACGGCTCCATCAGGCTGGCGTGGAAGCGGTAGAAGGCGCGCTTGTCGGCGCGCATGTCGGGGTCGTTCTCCCAGGCCTCGGGGATCATCATCAGCACCGCGTGCGGCAGGCTCCGCCCGGCCAGGTGCAGCAGTTCGAGGACCTCGTCGAAGTTGGCCGAGTCGGAGGCGGCCGGGGTGCAGACCGGGAACACCCGCCGAATGTTGCCGGGCAGGTCCGGCGTACGCAGCAGCGCCTCGCGGGCCTGCATCCAGTTCCGGTTGCCCCGGATGGTGTTGATCTCGCCGTTGTGGGCGATGAGGCGGTACGGGTGCGCCAGCGGCCAGGACGGGAAGGTGTTCGTGGAGAACCGGGAGTGCACCAGGGCGATGGCGCTGTCCACCCGCTCGTCGGTGAGGTCCGGGTAGAACGCGGGCAGCTGCTCCGGGGTGAGCATCCCCTTGTAGACCATGGTCCGGGCGGACAGCGACGGGAAGTAGGCCGTCACCCCCCGCTCGGCGGACTCGCGCTCGGCCTGCTTGCGTACGCAGAAGGCGACCCGCTCCAGCTCGAGGCCGCGCAGCGGGGCACCGGCCGGACCGGCGGGAGTGTCGGTCAGCCGCTTCGCGCCGAGGAAGACCTGGCGGACCCGGGGCATCGCCGCCAGGGCCGTCTCACCCAGGTCACTCGGGTCGACCGGGACGTCCCGCCAGCCGAACACCTCGGCACCCTCGACCAGGGCGTACTTCTCGACCACCTGCCGGGCACGGGCCTCGGCGGCGTCGTCGTCGGGCAGGAAGGCCAGGCCGGTGGCGTACTCGCCGGCCGGGGGCAGTGGAAACTCGACAACCGCGCGCAGGAACGCGTCCGGCACCTGGATCATGATGCCGGCACCGTCACCGGTGTTCGGTTCCGCGCCCCGGGCACCACGGTGGTCCAGCCGACACAGCGCACCGAGGCCGTTGGCGACCACTGTGTGCGAGCGTCGGCCGTGCAGGTCCGCCACGAAGGCCACGCCGCACGCGTCATGCTCGTACGCGGGGTCGTGGAGGCCGGCAGGGGACGCTACCTGGCCTTCTCGCGGCGCCGGCTGGGGGCGGTGTGGGTACGCAAGGGCCACCGGGCCTCCTGTCGTCGCTCAGGCATGAACATGGTCGGGACGACGTCGGCCCTTGTATCGGACTATTGAGTCTACGTTAGGGCCCGGCACGCAAGGCCAGTGCAGATTGATCACACCGTCCAGACTCTGGGACATGTAATCTCGCGGCGTGGATTCCGAGCGTACCGACCTCCTCGACCGGTTGGAACGGTTCTACGACGCGGTGCCCCGGGACGCGGCCCGTGTGGAAGATCACGGCAGTCTGGTGCTCTTCGTCCGGGAAGGCCCGGGATGGCCGTTCTACGCCCGGCCACGGCGCGACGGTAACGGATCACCGACCCTCGCCGACGTGGCGGCGGTGCGGACCCGCCAGCGGGAACTCGGCCTGCCCGAGTCCCTCGAATGGGTGCACGACACCACCCCCGCACTGCTGGCGGTGGCCCGCTCGGCAGGCCTGTGCGTCCTCGAAGCGCCGCTGATGGTGCTCGACCCGGCCGCCCTGCCGGATCCGGCGGAGCTGGGCGTACCGGTGCGGTTGCTCGACCCGGCGGATGCGGACTTCGACTCGGCGGTGGCCGCCCGGCGGGCCGTGGCGGCTGTCGGGTTCGCCGCCCCCGGCACCGGACGGGGTGCGGCCGGACCGGCCGAACGCGACACCGCCATGACCGGGCTGGACGCCGCGGCGGTCGAGGAGGAACGATCCCGCATCGCCGACGGCAGCCGGCTGTCCGCGCTGGCCGGCACCGCGACGGAGGGCCCGCTGGCCAGCGGGATGGCGATGCGGGTCGGCGACGTCGCCGAGATCGCCGGGGTGGCCACCCTGCCCACCGCCCGCCGCCGGGGGCTCGGCGCGGCGGTCACCGCCACCCTGGCCCGTACCCTGCTGGACACCGGCACCGACCTGGTGTTCCTCTCCGCCGGCAGCGAGGAGATCGCCCGGGTCTACCTGCGCGTCGGTTTCCGCCGCATCGGCACCGCCTGCATCGCCGAAGCCGCCGCGGTCACCCCCTGAACACCCACCCCCACCCGGTTGATCAAGAAGTTTTGGTCGCGCTCCCCGCTTCTGCTGACCAGAACTTCTTGATCAACGCGGAAAGCGGGCCGAAGTGGGTGGACGAGCGTCACACCGGGGGGCGCCACTGGGCGGCGATGGTGGCGGCGGTGCCGAGCAGGCGGGGGGTGATGGTGCCCAGGGCGGCGTCGCGGGCGCGCAGCGCCAGACGGCCCCGGGTGCGCAACACGGCGGACATCCGGCGGGTCTGCCGGACCACGGCCGCCGCGCGGGGTCGTCGCACCCGGTCGTACGCCACCACCGCGTCGGGCAGGGTCGACTCACGCAGCAGCGCGGCGAGCGTCGCGGCGTCCTCGAAGGCCAGGCAGGCGCCCTGCCCGAGGTGCGGCGGCATGGCGTGAGCGGCGTCGCCGAGCAGCACCACCCCGCCCGGCCCGGCCGGGTAGCCGTACGACCGGGGCAGCGGACGCAGCTCCCGGATCTCCCGCTGCACCAGGTCGGCCGGGTCGGTCGCGGCCAGCAGTTCGTCGACCGGCGCGGGCCAACCGGCGTACCACCGACGCAGCAGCGCCAACTGCGTCTCCGGCGGCTCGGGTCGAGCTGCCCCCGCAGCGGTGGCCATCCAGTAGATGCCGCCACGGCTGGAGGCACCGGAGGAACCACGCTCGCCAAGTGATGCCGCCACGAAGCGGTAACCGGCACCGAGGATCTCGCCGCCGACCGAATCGGGCAGACTGGACGCCCGGTACCAGGGAATCACCGCCCGCCAGGCGGCGCAGCCGGAGCTGACCACCCCCGATTCGGGGGCGAGCTGACGACGGATCACGCTGTCCGTGCCGTCGGCGGCGACGACCAGGTCAGCCTCGTACGTGTGCCGGCCGTCGCCGACGGCGGGCCGTTCACCAGCGGCGGCGCGCACCGTCCGCACCGTCACCCCGGTACGCAGCTCGACCCGCTCGCCCAGGCCCGCGATCAGTGCGTCGTGCAGGTCCTCACGGTGCACCACCACCGGGAGGCGCTCGGCCGGCGTCGGCCGGGGTTGCACCAGCCAGTGCCCGTCAGGCCGGCGGACACCCCCGTCGGGCAGCGCGGTGGCGATGGCGTCCAGCCCGGCGCCGAGCCCCAGGGCACGCAGCGCCCGGACCCCGTTGGGCCAGAGCACCACGGCGGCCGGCTCCGGGCGGATCCGGTCGGCGCGCTCCAGGAGGGTGACCTGCCAGCCCGAGCGGGCGAGCGCGCCGGAGACCGCCAGGCCGCCGAGCCCGCCGCCGACCACCACCGCGGTCCGCATGGCGTCCCCTGGCCTCAGCTGTCGCGGTCGGCGGGCCGCGCAGCCGCGGATTCCGTCGCCGTGCCCTCGGCGGGTGAATCCGACGCCGAGCCGGTCTCCTCGTCGTCGGCGGGCCCACCGGCCGACCCGGGACGCTCACCGGCCGCCCCGACGGGCCCACCAGCCGACCCTTGGGACGGCTCACCCAGGGTCCGGGCGGCGGTCGCCACCTCGTCGTCCGGCCGGTCCGTGCCGGGCTGGGAGCCCGCGTCCACCGGGTCCACAGCTTCGGGTGGCGCCTCGCCGGTCCGGCGCCAGTGCTCAAACTGCTCCTCGCTGACCACCCGGTAGCCCTCGGGCACCGCCGGCTCGGTGGTGGCACCCTTGGCCGACAGGTCCACCTGCGAGACGTCGGAGGTGGCCGGCCCCGTGGTGGCGACGGCCGGCAGGCCGACCGGGATCAGGAACTCCCGTGGCCCGCGTACCCGCAGGAAGTAGATGAGGGCGCCGAGGAACACCAGCGCCGCGGTCCAGACGTTGACCCGTACGCCGAGGATCGTGTTGGCCTCGTCGGTACGCATCATCTCGATCCAGAACCGGCCGGCGGTGTAACCCATCACGTAGAGGGCGAAGGCGCGTCCCCGGCCGAGCCGCAGCTTACGGTCGACGAGGTACACCATCGCGGCGACGCCGACGTTCCACAGCAACTCGTACGCGAAGGTCGGGTGGTAGAGCCCCTCCTCCAGGATCGGCTGGCCGGCCTCGTCGCGCAGCGCCTGCCCACCGTCCATCCGGTGGATCTCCAGCCCCCAGGGCAGGTCGGTCCGACCGCCGTAGAGCTCGTTGTTGAACCAGTTGCCCAGCCGTCCGATCGCCTGCGCCAGCGGCAGGCCCGGGGCCAGCGCGTCGGCGACCACGGTCAGCGGGATGCCCAGCTGCCGGGCGGCGATCCAGGCGCCGATCGCGCCACCGGCGACCGCACCCCAGATGCCCAGCCCACCCTCGTGGATGAAGAACACCCTGATCGGGTCCCCGCCGGTGCCGAAGTACTCCTGCGGCGAGGTGATCACGTGGTAGATCCGGGCGCCGATGATGCCCGCCGGCACCGCCCACACGGCGATGTCGAGCACCGCGCCGGGAGCGACGCCACGCTTGCGCAGTCGCCGCTCGGTGACCCAGCAGGCCACCACGATGCCGGCGATGATGCACAGCGCGTACGCCCGGATGGGAATCGGGCCGAGCTGCCACACGGCGTTGCTCGGGCTGGGAATGGCGGCCAGGGACGTCGGCGAGGCGAGACTCACGGGTGCACACGCTACCGCTGCGGACCCCTCCACCGTCACCCCGGTCCACCGCCCACCCCCCGCGACAACCCCCGCGATCTTGCACTTTCCGTCGCCACATAGGCGGCATTCAGCCCAAAAGGGCGACAGAAACTGCAAGATCGGCGCCGCAGGGGGGTGGGGTTACGGGGTGGGGTGGTGGACGCCTTCGGCTAGTTCGGCGCTGAGGGTGCGCAGGGCGGTCAGGGCGGCCGCCTCGTCGGGGGCGTCGAGCAGGCAGCGGATCAGGGCGCTGCCGACGATCACCGCGTCGGCGTATCCGGCGACCGTGGCGGCCTGCGCGCCGGTACCCACGCCCAGCCCGACGCCGACCGGCAGGTCGGTGACCTCCCGCACCCGGGACACCAGCACCGGTGCCGCCTGCGAGGTCTGTGACCGGGCACCGGTCACGCCCATGATCGCGGTGGCGTAGACGAAGCCCCGGCAGTGTGCGGCGGTCATCGCCAGCCGCTCGTCGGTGGAGGAGGGCGCGACCAGGAAGGTGCGGTCCAGCCCGTACGCGTCCGAGGCGGCCAGCCACTCGCCGGCCTCCTCGGGGATCAGGTCGGGGGTGATCAGCCCGGTGCCGCCGGCCGCGGCGAGGTCCCGGGCGAACGCGTCGACCCCGTACCGCTCGATCGGGTTCCAGTAGGTCATCGTCACCACCGGTGCGCCGGTGGCGGCGACCGCCTCGATGATGCGCAACGTGTCCCGGGTGCGTACCCCGCCGGCCAGGGCGATGTCGCTGGCGCGCTGGATCACCGGGCCGTCCATCACCGGGTCGGAGTACGGGATCTCCACCTCGATCACGTCGACACCCGCGGAGACCATCGCCTTCATCGCGGCGATGCTGCCCTCGACGGTGGGGAAACCGGCAGGCATGCAGCCCACCAGCAATGCCCGGCCGTCCGCCCGGGCCTTGTCGAACGCCACCCCGATCCGGCTGGTCCGCTCGCTCATGGCCTCACTCCTTGTCGAGGATGCCGAAGTACTCGCCGGCGGTGTGCACGTCCTTGTCGCCCCGGCCGGAGAGGTTGACCACGATTGTCGGCTGCCGGCCCAGCTCAGCGGCGAGCTTCGGCGCGATGGCCAGGGTGCCCGCGAGGGCGTGGGCGCTCTCGATCGCGGGGATGATCCCCTCGGTCCGGCAGAGCAGCTCGAACGCGGCCATCGCCTCGTCGTCGGTGACCGGTTGGTACGTGGCCCGGCCGGTGTCGTGCAGCCAGGCGTGCTCCGGGCCCACGCCCGGGTAGTCCAGACCCGCGGAGATCGAGTGCGACTCCTGCGTCTGGCCGTCGGCGTCCTGGAGCACGAAGGTCCGGGTGCCGTGCAGCACGCCGGTGGAGCCGCCGGTGATGCTTGCCGCGTGCCGACCGGTGTCCACCCCGTCGCCGCCGGCCTCGAAGCCGTACAGCCGCACCTGCGGGTCGTCGGTGAAGGCGTGGAAGATGCCGAGCGCGTTGGAGCCGCCACCGACACAGGCGGTCACCGCGTCCGGCAACGCGCCGGTCAGCTCCAGACACTGCGCCCGGGCCTCCTCGCCGATGCCCCGGACGAAGTCACGGACCAGCGCCGGGAAGGGGTGCGGCCCGGCTGCGGTACCGATCAGGTAGTGGGTCTCGTCGACGTTTGCGACCCAGTCCCGCATCGCCTCGTTCATCGCGTCCTTGAGGGTGCGCGAGCCGTTCGTCACCGGCACGACCGTCGCCCCGAGCATCCGCATCCGGGCCACGTTCAGCGCCTGCCGCTCGGTGTCGACCTGACCCATGTAGACCACGCACTCCAGGTCGAACAGGGCCGCGGCGGTGGCGGTGGCGACGCCGTGCTGACCGGCACCGGTCTCGGCGATCACCCGCCGCTTGCCCATCCGCCGGGTCAGCAGCGCCTGACCGAGCACGTTGCGCACCTTGTGCGCGCCGGTGTGGTTGAGGTCCTCACGCTTGAGCAGCACCCGGGCACCGGCCCGGGCGGAGAACCGGCGGGCCTCGTAGAGCAGCGACGGCGTTCCCGCGTAGTCGCGCAACAACCCGGCGAACTCGGCCCGGAAGGTCTCGTCGGCCATCGCCGCCTGGTGTGCCGACGCCAGCTCGTCGAGCGCGGCGACCAGGGCCTCCGGCACGAACCGGCCGCCGAACGTGCCGAAGTGGCCGGCGGCGTCGGGGAACCGGGCCGGCATCCCGGTGTTCGTGGCGTCAGCACTCATCGCGGGTCCTCTCGCTCACGGACGGTCAGCGGCGCAGGTCAGCGCACCGGGCGGGGCGTCGCCGGGTGGTTGCCGGCGTTCACCAGTTCGGCCACCGCCTCCCGGGGACTCTTCTGGGTGACCAGCCCCTCACCGACGAGGACGGCGTCGGCGCCGGCCGAGGCGTACCGGATCAGGTCGTGCGGGCCGCGTACACCCGACTCCGCGATCTTGACGACGTTGCTCGGCAGGCCGGGCGCGATCCGCTCGAACACCGACCTGTCGACCTGAAGGGTGCGCAGGTCACGGGCGTTGACCCCGATCACCTGAGCGCCGGCCTCCATCGCCCGGTCGGCCTCCTCCTCGTCGTGCACCTCGACGAGCGCGGTCATGCCCAGCGACTCGATCCGCTCCAGCAGGCCGACCAGCACGTTCTGCTCCAGCGCGGCGACGATCAGCAGCACCAGGTCCGCGCCGTGGGCGCGCGCCTCATGCACCTGGTAGCTGGAGACCACGAAGTCCTTGCGCAGCACCGGGATGTTCACCGCGGCCCGCACGGCGGCGAGGTCGTCGAGCGACCCGCCGAACCAGCGTCCCTCGGTGAGCACGCTTATCGCGCGGGCACCGCCGGCCGCGTACTCGCCGGCCAGGTCCGCCGGGTCGGCGATCTCGGCCAGCTTGCCCTTGGACGGCGAGGCGCGCTTCACCTCGGCGATGACCGCGACGCCGGGCCGGCGCAGGGCCGCGTACGCGTCCAGCGGCGGCGGCGCGGCGGCGGCCAGTTCACGGATCCGCTCAAGCGGAACCTGTTCCTGCCGCCGGGCCACGTCCTCCCGGACGCCGGCCAGGATCTCGTCGAGCACGCTGACGGGCGCCGCCGAACCGGCCTCGTCGCCTTCCGCGTGCGCATGCTCAGCAGTCACCAACGGACTCCCCTCTCCGGGTGTCATGGGCCGATGCTAGGGGGCCCCACCTGGACCCGACCGCTGGGGGTATGGCGCTCCTCACGAAATGGGCTGCGGCATAATGGCCGACTTGCGCGCACGGAATGTGACGCTGCGTCACGATACCATCGACGTTCGCCCATGTGCAGGCTGTCCGGCCGGCTGATCGTGGGGCATCGATCCGGCCACGTCGATGCTGTGACCAAGCTCAAGGACCAAGGTCCCTGTGCCGGTCACGCCCCCTACCGCAGAGTTGACGGTGCAGTCATCACCACGAAACCCGCGCCGAGCAACATCAGGCTCGGGCACACTCAATGACGCGCCTGCCCCACCGCCACGACGATCTCTCCCCGGGGTGATCATGAATACCTCCGCGCCGCACCAGACCATCGGACTCACCACCATCTCGCGCACCGTCGCGTCGCTCGCCGTCGGTGTCGTCCACACCCTGGAGCGGGCCGTGGTCGGGCCGGACCGGATCCGTACCGCGTCCGGCAACGCCTGGGAGGCCATCTGCGCCGACCGGGCCCGAGCCGACCAGCGGGCCGAGCTGGACCGCCTCGTCGCGGAACTCGCCGCCGCCCGGGCGCGCGCCCGGCAGCCGGTCGGCTGACCACACGCCCCAGGCAACGGCTGCCGCCCGGCCGGTCAGCGGATCGTCGGGTCCTCGCCGCGGTCCAGCGCCTCCCACGCCTCGACGGTGCCGGCGCCGCCGATCGGACCGCCGGTCCCAGCCGGCCGGGACGGCCGACGTTCGTAGCGGGCACCCATCGCCGGCCAGCGGTGACCGCGCAGCATGGTCAACGAACCACCGGCGGCGACCAGGATCCCACCCAGCAGGGTGAGCGCCGGCCACAACCAGGCAACCGGATCCCCCAGGTCACCGACGAGCCCGTAGCCGCCGAAGGCCGCCAGGGACAGACCGAGCAGGGTCAGCAGCCCGCCGAGCACCCGACGCAGCCGGCCCCTGGTGGCCAGCACCGCGCCGCCGCCGGCCAGCCCGACGAGGGCCAACGCCGGCAGCCACGGCAGCAGCTGCCCACCCGTGCGGCCCTCCTCCACCAGCAGCAACGGTTCCGACCGGCCGACCACGCCGACCGCCCAGACGCGGGTCACCGCCCACAGCGCCAGCCCCGCGCCGGCCAGGCAGAGCAGCACGGCGTACGCCAGCTCGCGCCGGCCCGGCACGGGCCGCGCGCCGCCGGTCCCCGGTTCCTCCGACGCGCTCACCGCGCCAGCCTTCCGTTCGCGACCGGGGAACTCCGCCGCGCCACCTTCCTCGCGCTCGCCGCGTCGGCTTCCGTCCGCGCTCACCGGGCCGGCCTGAGGGTTTCCGCGGCGGCGATGGCCGCCAGCACGGCCGCGGCCTTGTTCCTGGTCTCCTGGTCCTCGGCCGCCGGATCGGAGTCGGCCACCACACCGGCGCCGGCCTGCACGTACGCCCGACCGGCGCGGATCAGCGCGGTCCGGATCGCGATGGCCATGTCGAGATCGCCGGCGAAGCCGAAGTAGCCCACCGTCCCGCCGTAAAGACCCCGACGGACCGGCTCCAACTCCTCGATGATCTCCATGGCGCGCACCTTCGGCGCGCCGGAGAGGGTGCCCGCCGGAAAGGTCGCGGCCAGCGCGTCGAAGGCGGTGCGGTCCGCCCGGAGGGTGCCGACCACTGTGGAGACGATGTGCATCACGTGGCTGTACCGCTCGATGGTGGCGAACTCCGGCACCTCGACGGTGCCGGGACGGCAGACCCGGCCGAGGTCGTTGCGCCCCAGGTCGACGAGCATCACGTGCTCGGCACGCTCCTTCGGATCGGCGAGCAGCTCGGCGGCGAGCCGGGCGTCGGCCTCCGGGGTAGCGCCGCGCGGCCGGGTGCCGGCGATCGGATGCAGCAGTGCCCGCCGCTCACCGTCCACCTCACCTGTCACCTTCAGATGCGCCTCGGGCGACGACCCGACGATGTCGAAGTCGTCGAAGCGCAGCAGGTACATGTAGGGACTGGGGTTTGTGGTGCGCAGCACCCGGTAGACGTCCAACGGGTCGGCGTCGGTCTCCCGCTCGAACCGCTGGGCGAGCACGATCTGGAAGCACTCGCCGGCCCGGATCGCCTCCTTCGCCGCCTCCACCGCCTTCGGGTACCCGCCCTCCGGGGTACGGCTGCGCACCTCGCCGGCCGGTGGGCGGGCGACCGTGGCGACCATCGGCGGAATGGGCCGCGACAGCGCCGTGGTCATCGCGTCCAGCCGGCCCACCGCGTGGTGGTAGGCGGCGGTGACCCGCTCGTCGCGGCCCGGCTCGTCCAGCGGCGGCAGGATCGCGTTGGCGACCAGGATCGCCGAACCGTCGAAGTGGTCGAGCACCACCAGGTCGGTGGCGAGCATCATGCCCAGCTCGGGCAGGCGCAGGTCGTCCTCGGTGAACGCGGGCAGCCGTTCGAAGCGGCGGATCAGGTCGTAACCGAGATAGCCGACCATGCCACCGGTCAGCGGC
Source organism: Micromonospora sp. NPDC049891 (assembly GCF_040660295.1). NCBI lineage: Bacteria > Bacillati > Actinomycetota > Actinomycetes > Micromonosporales > Micromonosporaceae > Micromonospora > Micromonospora sp. NPDC049891. The sequence continues at coordinate 42,716 of NZ_JBFAML010000024.1, read as the reverse complement.
GGCGTCCCGTCACCCGGCGCGCCGGGCGGGCCGGCCAGCGCCGTCACCGTCTCGCGCAGCACCTCGACCGGGTCTCCGGTGGTCGGCAGCCCGGCCGGCGGCACGCCGAGCCAGGCCGCGCTGCCGTCCCGCTCGACCAGGGTGGCGCTGCTGCGCACCCCGACGAAGGAGTACCGCGCCCAGGCCAGCCCGGACGAGCCGACCCCCTGCTCGGCAGACTCCAGCAGGAAGGTCCCGGGGCCACCGGCGAGCTTGCGGTAGACGCCGACCGGAGTCTCCGCGTCAGCGAGCAGCCGGCGGGTGACCGGCACCACCCGCCACCGGGCGGCCAGCTCGGTGAAGGTCGCCGCGTCCGGGCTCACCCGGCCGTCGCTGAGCCTGGTGATTCGCTCGCTTCGCTCGCTCATGAGGTCACCTCGCCGGTGACGGGGAGTTCGGTGAAGAAGCAGGTGCGCTGCCCGGTGTGGCAGGCGGCACCGACCTGGTCGACGCTCACCAGCACCGCGTCGCCGTCGCAGTCGAGTGCCACCGAGCGGACGTACTGGTGGTGGCCGGAGGTGGCGCCCTTGACCCAGTACTCGCGCCGGCTGCGCGACCAGTAGGTGGCCCGGCCGGTGGTCAGCGTGCGGTGCAGGGCCTCGTCGTCCATCCAGGCCACCATCAGCACCTCACCGCTGTCGTGTTGGCGGACCACGGCGGCCACCAGGCCGTCGGGGGTGCGCCGCAGGCGGCCGGCGATCTGCGGGTCGAGCCGCGACTGCCGCTGCGAGCCGCCCGGCGGCACCGGCTGGTCTGGGTGGGCGCCGGTCACCGGCGCGTCAGGTACGGGCACAGTGACCCATTGTCCTGCACGCGGCGCGGGTACCCCAGCGGGCTCCCGGCTGGCGGACGGCGTACCGCCGCCGGGCCGTGCCAACTGGGCGACGTAGCGGTCCAGGCGCCCGTCGAGCAGGGCGTCGGCCAGATCTGGACCAGCCGCCCGGGCCACCTCGGCGGCGTACGGGCGGATCAGCGGCAGGGTGCCGGTCACCAGACGGGCCGCTGCCGCCCACACCTGGCCGGTCGAGCCGGGACGCAGGCCGAGGCAGCGCAGCATGTCCTCGCGGTACCCGGTGGGCGCCACCGGCAGGTCGAGCGCGGCGGCGAAGGCCGACCGGCGGGAGACCACCCGCACCGACGGGTTGGCCAGCCGCAACACCGACGGGCAGAGCCGGGCCAGGTCGGCGGCGGCCAGCCGGGCACCGAGCGGGTCCTCGTCGTCCCGGGCCGAGGCCACCTTGCCGAGCGTGGCGATCAGTTCCTCCAGCCGTGGCTCGTCGGCCGGCTGGCAGAGCACCGGCAGGTCGATGCGGTGCCGCCAGTACGGGTCGGCCCAGAGCAGCCGGGTGGGGGCGGTCACCGGCAGGCCGAACGCCCAGTCGGCCGGCTCACCGAGCCGGGTCACCCAGGAACGGATGTCCCGGGCCGCGACCGACACGTGGGTCAGTCGGCCGGAGTGCTCCGCGAAGTACGCCTGGCGGGCCGCGTACGGAGCGCCACCGAGCAGCACGTCGACGTCGACGTCGCTGTGCGCGGTGGCGGCCCGGCGAGCGTGGCTGCCGCGCAGCAGGATGCCCACCACGGGCCGGTCGGCGCTCGCCCGCAGCCGTGCGGCCCAGTCGTCGAAGAACCCACTGTCCGGTGACGGAGCGTGATCCACTGCGCCATCGTGCCGCACGTCCGATCGGGGCGCAATGACCGGTGACGGACCTGGCGTCCGATCTGATGCTCAGTGACCGTGCTATAGGCGTTGCTGCCCCACAGGCCGTTTCGCCCGTTTCGATGCCGAGTCAGTCGAACTCGCCCAGCTCCGCCCGCCGGTAATGGTCGATCTTGAAGTCGAGCACCTTGAGGTCCTCCTCCAACTCGGCCATCCGGTCCAGCACCCGGACCCGATGCTCCTCGAACAGCGCCCGCCGGGCGCCGAGCGTGCCGTCACCCTGTCGGGCCAGCTCGACGTAGCGACGCATGTCGCGTACCGGCATGCCGGTACGACGCAGCCGGGTCAGCAGCAGCAACCAGTTGACGTCCTGCGGAGTGTAGCGACGCCGACCGGCCGAATCCCGGCCCACCGGCGCCACCAGGCCCTCCTGCTCGTACCAACGCAACGTGTGGGTGGTCAGGCCGACCCGGTGGGCCGCCTCGCTGACGGTGAAGGTCGGCTCCCGCGTACCGATGTCCATTCCTCGAGGGTCCCAGCACCGACCGGTTCGGCGCGACCCCGCGCCGCGCCCTTGCCGAACCGGCGGTATTTCACCTACCGTTGATTTCAACAGACGATGAATTAGGGAGGTGGACGATGGCGGACGCGATCGCCGTCCAGGACCTGGTCGTGGACCGGGGCGGACGGCGGGTGCTGCACGGGATCGACGCCACGGTGCCGCGCGGCTCGGTGACCGGTCTGCTCGGGCCGAGCGGCAGCGGCAAGACCACGCTCATGCGCGCGGTCGTCGGAGTGCAGGTGATCGCCGCCGGCACGGTGACGGTGCTCGGGGCCCCGGCCGGTTCACCGGCGCTGCGCCACCGGGTGGGTTACCTGACCCAGGCGCCCAGCGTCTACGCCGACCTGACGGTGCGGGAGAACGCCCGCTACTTCGCCGCGCTGCACGGCCGCGACCGGGCCGAGGCCGACCGCGCGGTGGCCGACGTCGGACTGGCCTCGGCGGCGGGTCAACTGGTGGGCACCCTCTCCGGCGGGCAGCGCAGCCGGGCGTCGCTGGCCTGCGCGCTTGTCGGCGAGCCCGAGCTGATCGTGCTCGACGAGCCCACCGTCGGCCAGGATCCGGTGCTGCGGGCGGACCTCTGGGCCCGCTTCCACGCCCTGGCCGCGACCGGGACGACCCTGCTGGTGTCGAGTCACGTGATGGACGAAGCCGCCCGGTGCGACCGGTTGCTGCTCATCCGCGAGGGGCGGCTGATCGCCGACGACACGCCCGACGCCATCCGGGCCACCGCAGGGGTGGACGACCTCGACGAGGCGTTCCTGCGGCTGATCAGAGCCAGTCAGCCCGACCAGTCCGGGGAGGCGTGATGAACCCGCGCATTCTGTCCGCCACCGTCGCACGGATCCTGCGTCAGCTGCGCCACGACCGACGGACCGTCGCGCTGCTGGTGGCCGTGCCCACCGTGCTGCTCACCCTGGTCTACTACATGTACGCCGACCAGCCCGCGCCGCCCGGGCAACCGTCGTCCTTCGACCGGATCGCGCTGGTCATGCTCGGCTTCTTCCCGTTCATCATCATGTTCCTGGTGACCAGCATCGCGATGCTCCGCGAGCGGACCACCGGCACGCTGGAGCGGCTGCTCACCACCCCGCTGGCCAAGACCGACCTGCTCTTCGGGTACGGGATCGCGTTCGGGCTGGCCGGTGCGGTGCAGGCGGTCATCGCCTCGGCCGTCGCGTACTGGGTCTTCGGCCTGGAGACGGCCGGCAGCAGCGCCCTGGTCATCATGATCGCCGCGCTGAACGCGGTGCTCGCCGTCGCGCTCGGGCTGCTCTGCAGCGCCTTCGCCCGCACCGAGTTCCAGGCCGTACAGTTCATGCCGGTCGTGGTCGCGCCACAACTGCTGCTCTGCGGGCTGTTCGTGCCCCGCGACGAGATGGCCGGCTGGTTGCAGGCGGTAAGTGACGTGCTGCCCCTGTCGTACGCCGTCGAGGCTCTGCAGGAGGTCGGCGCGCACGCCGAACCGACCGGGACGATGTGGCGCGACGCGGCGATCGTCGCCGCCGCGGCGGTGCTCGCGCTGGTGCTCGCCGCGGCCACCCTGCGCCGGCGCAGCGGCTGACCGCAGCGTGCCTGCCCGGCGCGCGTGGACCGCGCCGCCGGGCAGGCACGGCCGTCGGGAAGGAGCGAGGGAGAGCGATGGTACGGCGCAGCGGACGGCGGCCCGGCAACCCCGGGACCCGGGAGACGATTCTCGACGCGGCCCGGGCCACCTTCGCCGAACGCGGATTCGACGCCAGCACCATCCGGGCCATCGCCGCCTCCGCCGGGGTCGACCCGGCCCTGGTGCACCACTACTTCGGCAACAAGGAACAGCTCTTCCTGGCCGCCATGCGGTTTCCGGTGGACCCCCGGGAGCTGCTGCCGAAAGTGCTCGCCGGTGACCGCGCCGCCCTCGGTGAGCGGCTGGTACGCATGTTCGTCACGGTGTGGGACTCGCCGGCCGGCGTCGCCGGGGTGGCCCTGCTGCGCTCCGCGGTCAGCAGCGAGTGGACCGCCCGGCTGCTGCGCGAGTTCCTCACCACCCAGGTGCTGCGGCGGGTCCTCGACCAGCTCGACGTCGACCCGGCCGAGGTGCCGCTGCGCGGGTCGCTGGTGGCCAGCCAGCTCGTCGGGCTGGCCCTGATGCGCTACGTGATCCGGCTGGAGCCGGTCGCCTCCGTCGCGCCGGAAACCCTGATCGCCATGGTCGGCCCGACCGTGCAGCGCTATCTCACCGGCGACCTTCCCGGTTGACCCCGCCAGGACCGGCGGGACCGCCGCTCAGCCCGCGCAGAACACCGGGTGCAGCAGCCGGGTCAGCTCGGCCTGGTCGGCCAGCCGTCGGCCGAAGGAGAGCCGGGCCCGTCGCCGGCCGCCCGGTCGGCCGAAGGTCACAAGCATCCCGTACCTGTCGATCCGCTCGACGCGCGGTGCGTGCTCGGCCGGACCGGCGGCCAGGCCGAGCTGCTGGCGCAGGTAGTCCGTCATCCGCTGGGCGTGTTCGTCGCCCAGGTGGCTGAGCAGCCCCGCCTCGACCGGGTGCAGCGGGTCCGGCTCGGCCTCGGCGTACGCCTGAGGGTCGATCCGGCGCAGGTCGCCGGCCCGGTGCCAACGCGCCTCGGCCACCTCGAAGCGGAACAGCCGGAAGCGGGTGCCGACGTCGAGCAGGTCACCGGTGGGCTCCACCGCGGCGAAGTCCACAGCACCGGCACGCGCCTCGTCGCCGGTCAACTGGCGCGCCCAGCCGGAGACCAGGGCCCGGCCGAGTGACGGTGCTCCGGCGGCGGGCGGCAGGTCGAGCACGTCGAGCACCACCGCGACGGCACGGTCGTCGGCGCCGGGACGCAGCGCCGCCGCGAGATCGCTCACCACCGGCACCAGCAGCAGCACCCGTCCCTCGGGGTCGGTGGCGTGACGCACGTGGTGCAGACCGGGCCGGCAGGCCAGGTGGACGAGGCCGGGCAACCGACCCGCCACCAGGGTCCGGACGATCTCAGCGGGGCTGGGCCGCATGACACGACCTCCTTTCAGGTTAGGCTTACCTAACTCGGAGGGTATGGCATCGGCCCCGCGCCGTCTACCGGGTCTGCTCAAGCCACGAGGCGTAGAGCAGGCCGTACACCGAATCCGGCTCCCGGATCAGCTCATCGTGCGAGCCACGCTGCACGACCCGCCCCCGGTCCACCACGATCACCTCGTCGGCGTTCTGCGCGGTCGAGAGCCGGTGCGCGATCGCCAGGGTGGTCCGGCCCCGGGTCACCGCGTCCAACGTCCGCTGCAACCGCACCTCGGTGGCCGGGTCCACCGCACTCGTCGCCTCGTCCAGCACCAGCAGGTCCGGGTCGGCCACGTACGCCCGGGCCAACGCCACCAACTGCCGCTCCCCCACGCTCAACGCCTCGCCACGCTCACCCACCCCGGTCGCCAGCCCGGCGGGCAGCCCGTCCAGCCAGTCGGCCAGACCCAGCTCGGTGAAAGCCGCGGTGAGCTGCTCATCGGTCAGCTCCGGACGGGCGAAGCGGACGTTGTCGGCCACCGTCGCGTCGAACAGGAAACCGTCCTGCGGAACCATCACCACGCGCGAACGCAGCGAGTCGAACCGCACGTCGGTGAGCGGCACCCCCGACAACAGCACCGCTCCCGCGGTCGGATCCATCAACCGGGTCACCAGCTTCGCGAAGGTCGTCTTGCCGCTGCCGGTCTCACCGACCACCGCCACCCGACTCTTCGCCGGAATCTCCAGGCTGATGTCGTGCAGCACCGTCGGGCCGCCCGGGTAGGCGAACCGCACCCCGCCGAAGCGGATGTCCAACGGCCCGTTCGGCAGCTCGCGCCCCTGCGAACCCGGATCCGCCACATCCGGTTCGACGTCCAGCACGTCGAGCACCCGACGCCAGCCGGCGATCGCGTTCTGCGCCTCGTTGAGCACCTCGGTGGCGATCTGCACCGGCTGGATGAAGAGCGTCACCAGGAACAGGAACGCGGTGACCTCACCGATGCTCAGCGTCCGGTCGGCACCCAGGAACACCCCGAGCACCACCACACCGGCCAACGCCAGCCCGGCGGCCAGCTCACCTACCGAGCTGCCGAGGATGCTGATCCGGATCGCCTTCTGCTGGGCCCGCCGTTGCCCGTCGATCGCCTCGTCCAGCCGCCGGGCGGTGCGCCCCGAGATGCCGTACGCCCGGATCACCGGCGCGCCGACCACGCTCTCACCGACCGCCGCCAGCAGGGCGCCGGTGCGCTGCCGGACCACCCCGTACGCCGCGGCGAGCCGCCGCTGGAGCAGCCGGATCAGCAGCACCGCCGGCCCGAAGGCGGCGAAGACCACAAGCGTCAACTGCCAGGAGTACGCCAGCATGACGGCCGTGGTGACCACCAGCTGGCCCAGGTTGACAAGCAGGATCACCCCACCCCACTGGAGGAACTGGGTGATCTGGTCGACGTCGCTGGTGACCCGGGAGACAAGCGAACCCCGCCGCTCCGACTGCTGGTGCAGCATCGACAGGTCGTGCACGTGCCGGAAGGCGCGTACCCGAACCCCCGCCAGCGCCGTCTCGCTGACCGTGAACAGTCGGCGCATCATCAGGTAGCCACAGGTCGTGGTCACCACCAGCACCGCCGCGGTGACCGACACGACCACGAACAACGCGTCCAGGTTCAACCCGCCGGCGATGCCCCGGTCGATGCCCTGCTGCACCGCCACCGGCACGGCCACCCGGCCGACCATGTACACGAGCGCCAGACCGAGCGTGCCGGCCAGCCCGACCCGTAGCTCCGGGGAGAGCGCCAGCCCCCGACGCAGCGTCCGCCACGTCGACTCGGCCGGCTCCGGCGCGTCGCTGACCGTCACCGAGCCCACGCTCACCGGTCCACCTCCAGTCCGGAGGTCATCGGGGTGACCTCGTCGTACGTGCGCTGCCGGTCGTGATCGACCTCGGCCTGCTCGTAGGCGGTGACGAGATCGGCGTAGCCCGGCACGGTGGCCAGCAGCGTGCTGTGGGTGCCCCGCGCCACCACCCGCCCCTGCTCCAGGTAGATGACCTCGTCGGCGAGGGCGATGGTGGCCCGCCGGTAGGCCACCACCAGGATCGACGCGCCCGGGCCGCCGCCGGCCGAGGAGCGCAGCCCGGCCAGGATGGCGGCCTCCACCCGGGGGTCGACAGCGCTCGTCGCGTCGTCGAGCACCAGCAGGCGGGGGCGGCCCGCCAGCGCCCGGGCGAGGGTGAGGCGCTGCCGCTGGCCGCCGGAGAGCGAGGTACCCCGCTCACCGACCATGGTGTCCAGCCCGTCGGGCAGGGCGGCGACGAACCCGTCGGCCTCGGCCAGCCGCAGCGCGGCCCAGACGGCCTCGTCGTCGACGCCGGGACGGTCCAGCGAGACGTTGGCCCGGACGGTGTCGTCGAAGACGAACGGCACCTGGGCGACCAACGCGGCCGTGCCGGCGAGCACGTCTGCGGCCAGGTCCCGGACGTCCACGCCGTCGATGCTGACCGTGCCCGACTGCGGATCGACAAGCCGGACCGCCAACGCGGTGACCGTGGACTTGCCGGCGCCGGTCGGCCCGACCAGGGCCACCGTCTTTCCGGCCGGCACGGTGAAGGACACCTCGCCCAGCACCTCGGCGCCGGGCAGGTGCGCCTCGGCGGGCTCGTAGGCGAATCCCACGTCGGCGAAGGTGAGCGTGGCCGGCGTCGTCACGGCCGGGTCCGGCCGGGTCTCGCCGTACGGCATCTCGCCGGTGGCGTCGAGCACCCGGCGGATCCGGTCCCAGCCGGCGACGCTGCGCGGCAGTTCAGCCAGCACCCAGCCGATGGCCCGCACCGGGAAGGCCAGCACGGTGAAGAGGAAGGCCACGCTGACCAGCTCGGACACCTCGATGGCCCCCTGCCGCAGCCGGTACGCACCGACCACCAGCACCGCGAGGGTGCCGAGACTGGGCAGCGTCTCCAGCATCGGGTCGAAGATGCCCCGCAGCCGGCCGACCGAGATCAGCGCGTCGCGCAACTGGCCGGCCCGGGCGGCGAACCGGGCGGTCTCCTGAGCCTCGCGACCCATCGTCTTGACCACCAGGGCGCCGTCGAAGCTCTCGTGCGCGATGCCGCTGACCTCGGCGCGCAGCCGTTGCGCCAGCGCCTGACGCGGGGCCATCCGACGGGAGTACGCCACGTTGAGCGCGAACAGGGCCGGGAAGACGGCCAGCCCGACCAGCGCCAGTGCCCAGTCGACGGCGAACAGCGACGCCACGGCACCGACAAGCATCACGAGCGTGCCCACCGCGAACGGCAGCGGCGCGATCGGCTGCCAGGCGGCCTCGACGTCGGAGTTGGCGTTGGACAGCAGCGTGCCTGTCGCGTTGCGGTGGTGCCAGGACAGCGGCAGCTCCAGGTAACGCCGGGTGACCCGGCGGCGGTAGGCGGCCTGAAGGCGGAACTGCATGTAGCCGGCGCCCAGTCGCCGACCGAAGATGCCGACCACCCGCAGCACGCTCAGCCCGAGCAGCGCCGTGGCGGCCAGCGCCAGCGCGCCCACCGCCACCGACCCGCTCTCGACGGCCGGCACCACCACGTCGCCGACCACCGCGCCGACCACGAACGCGCTGGCGACCACCATCAGGCCGAACAGCACGCTGCCGGACACCGCGACCGCGAAGATCCTCGGCTGTTCCCGGATGGCCCGCCCGAGGACGGTCAGCCCGCGACCGAGCACGTCCCGACTAGTCCCGCTCGCCACATTCTCCCCCGCCGTAAGCCGCCATAATCCTCCCTCATCCTTACCGCTGCGCGCCGGGTACGCCGACCCACGGTGATATGTCCGACGTCACCCTGGGGCCCGATCGACAGGCTCGCCGCGCTCGGCACGCGACCTCGCCCGCACCGGCTTACGATCACTGTCATGTCGCGGTACGCCCGATCGGAGCGCGAGGCGCTCACCGAGCTGATGTCCACCCTGGGCCCCGACGCCCCGACCCTCAACGAGGGCTGGACGACTCGTGACCTCGCCGCGCACCTGGTGGTCCGGGAGCGCCGGCCGGACGCCGCGACGGGCATCTTCCTGCCACCGCTGAGCGGGTACGCCGAGCGGGTGCGGCGCCAGGTCGCCGCCCTCGACTGGACCGAGCTGCTCGGCCAGGTGCGACGTCCTCCGCTGTGGAGCCCGGTGAGCAACCCGCTGACCGACGAGCTGACCAACACGCTTGAGTTCTTCATCCATCACGAGGACGTACGCCGCGCCCAGCCCGGCTGGCAGCCCCGTGAGGTGCCGGCGGGGTTGGAGCGGGCGCTGTGGCGTCGGGTGTCGGCCCTCGGCCGGCTGGCCCTGCGCCGCTTCCCCGCCCAGTTGCTGGTCCAGGCGCCGGGCCACGGCGAGGTGGCCACCGGCCGTGGCGGTGAACCGTTGCGGCTGGTCGGCACGCCCGGTGAGCTGGCCTTGTTCCTGTCCGGTCGGCAACGCGCGGCGCGGGTGCAACTCGATGGCACCCCGGCCTCGGCCGATCGGCTTCGCACCGCCAACCTGGGCTTCTAACCCTCTGTGCGGAACCGGTCACGGCGAAATCCGAAACGTTACTCGACTCATCGACCGGCCGCCATCCCTGCTCCCGTACTCTGACCGCGCCGCCTCGTGGGGGGGCGGCGACAGGGAGCGCGATGCGAAGCTTTGTGGTCTCGGCCCTGCGAGAGCCACCGTTCGCCGGCCTCCGGCACGGTGACACCGAGCGCGTGGCCCGGGAGAGCGCGGACTGGGCGCAGGACTTGGGGCTGATCAGTAACGGGCAGCGGCTGCAGCGGGCGGACGCCGCCGGGCTCGCCGGTCGGGCCTGCCCGCAGGCTCCGCTGGAGCGTCTGCGCCTGCTGACCGACCTGATCTCCTGGCTGTTCGTGATGGACGACGCCTGCGACGAGGACGGACTGGGTGCCGAGCCTACCCGGCTCGCGCCGACCGTGGCCGCGCTGCTGGACGTGCTGGACCGCCAGGGCGCGCCGGGTCCGGTGCCGCCCGGCGCCGCCGGGACGCTGGCTCTCGGCCTGGCCGACCTGTGCCAGCGGGTGCGTGGGCACCGGCGCCCGGCCGTGCTGCTGCGGTTCGTCGCCGGGATGCGCGAGTACCTGCTCGCGCTGCTGTGGGAGGCGGCCAACCGGGAGCACGAGCGGGTCCCACCTGTCGACGAGTACGTCCAGATGCGCCGGCACACCGGTGCCGTCTACCCCAGCCTGACCCTGACCGACCTGGCCCTGGACGGCTTTCCGCCGGCCGTCCGCCGAGCCGACCCCGGTTGGGCCACGCTGGAGATGCTCGCCGCCGATCTGATCTGCTGGTGCAACGATGTCTTCTCCTACCGCAAGGAACACCAGGGCGGGCCGGACGCGCACAATCTGATCACGGTGCTGACCAGGGAGACCGGCGACGAGTCGGTGGCGCTGCGGGCCGCCGCCGACCGCTTCAACGATCGGCTCGGCGCCTACCTGGCGGCCGAGACCGACCTGCTGGCCAGCCACGGCGACGCGGTGCGTCCGGCGCTGGACACCCGGCGGAACTGGATCCGGGCCACCTACGACTGGTCACGGGCGGCAGCGCGCTATTCGTGAGACGACCGTTCCAATTAGCGGGAATGGGCTGGTCGATGATCGTCAGGGCTAGCCGACGCCCAGGGACAGGCAATACCCTTCGGTAACGAACACCGACCGTGACGACCGTCACGCCTCCACCCCCGAAGGCGGCTACAGCGATGGCTCTCGATGTACCGTACAGCTCCATTCCTGACATGTTCCTCAAGCGCGTGGCGGCGACCCCCGAACGCCACGCTTTCGCCCACCCCGGCCCCGACGGACCGGTCTGGCTGACCTGGGAACAGGTCTCCCAGCGGGCCAAGGCGATCGCCGCCGGCCTGCACGGGCTGGGCGTCGGTCAGGAGGACCGGGTCGCGATCCTGGCGAACACCCGCCTCGAATGGGTGATCGCCGACTTCGGCATCATGTGCGCCAGCGGCGCCACGACCACGGTCTACCCGACCACGGAGCCCGAGGACGCCACCTACATCATCTCCGACTCCGGCTCCAAGGTGCTGTTCGCGGAGAACCCGGACCAGGCGGCGAAGATCGCCGGGGCGCAACTGCCCGCGCTGACCCACGTGGTCCTCTTCGACGGTGCCACCGACCCGTCCGCTGCCGTGCCCCAGCTGACCCTCGCCCAACTGGAGGAGCAGGGTGCCCAGCGACTCGCCGAGGACCCGGAGCTGATCGAGCGCCTGGTCGCCGGTATCGGCCCGGACCACCTGGCCACCCTGATCTACACCTCCGGCACCACCGGCCGTCCCAAGGGCGTCGAGCTGCTGCACGGCGGCTGGTGCTGGGAGGGTGTGGCACAGGAGGCGGTCGGGCTGCTCCGCGAGGACGACCTGCAGTACCTCTGGCTGCCGCTGTCCCACTCGTTCGGCAAGACGCTGCTCTGCGGCGCCACCCACGTCGGCCTGCCCACGTACGTGGACGGCCGGGTCGACAAGCTCGTCGAACTGCTCTCGGTGGTCCGCCCGACGCTGATGTGCGGCGCACCCCGCGTCTACGAGAAGGTCTACAACAAGTCGGTCACCACCGCGCAGGACGCCGGCGGGGCGAAGGCCAAGATCTTCGCCTGGGCGGTCGGCGTCGGCAAGGAGAAGGTCGCCCTGGAGCAGGCCGGCAAGCCGGTGCCGGGCGGGCTGAAGCTCAAGTACACGGTGGCCGAGAAGCTGGTCTTCAGCAAGCTCCAGGCCCGGCTCGGCGGCCGGATCCGGGTGCTGGTCTCCGGTGCCGCCCCGCTCAGCCCGGAGATCGCCACCTTCTTCGCCGCGGCGAACCTGCCGATCTCCGAGGGTTACGGGCTGACCGAGACGAGCGCGGGCAACTTCGTCAACCCGCCTGACGGGCTGCGGATCGGCACCGTCGGCAAGGCCATGGGTGACCTCGAGTGCCGCATCGACACCGACGGCGAGATCCTGCTCAAGGGCCGGCCGGTGATGCGGGGCTACCACAACCTGCCCGAGGAGACCGCCGCCGCGTTCACCGAGGACGGCTTCTTCCGTACCGGTGACATCGGCAGCCTCGACGACGACGGCTACCTGCGCATCACCGACCGCAAGAAGGACCTGGTCAAGACCTCTGGTGGCAAGTACGTCGCGCCGTCGCACATCGAGGGCATGTTCAAGGCCACCTGCCCGTACACCTCGCAGGCCGTGGTCATCGGTCAGGCCCGCAACTACTGCACCATGCTTGTGACGCTGGATCCGGACGCAATCACCGGATGGGCGGCCGGCACCCCGCTGGAGGGGCGCCCGTACGCCGAGATCGTCGCCTCCCCCGAGGCCCAGGCCATGGTGGAGGAGTACGTCGCCCAGCTCAACCAGAAGCTGAACCGCTGGGAGACCATCAAGAAGGTCACCATCCTGCCGCGTGACCTGACCATCGAGGACGGCGAGATCACCCCGTCGCTGAAGATCAAGCGCCGTGGGGTGGAGAACAACTTCTCCGACGAGATCGACAAGATGTACGTCGGCACCGTCGCCGAGATCTGATCGACGGTCATCCCCCGGCCCCGTACCTGCGCCAGGTGCGGGGCCGGTGCCGGTGCCCGGTTCCCCGCGCCGCGGGGTCGGTGTCACAGCCGGCGGCGGAACACGTTCGCCTCGTCCTCCAGGGCGACCTGCTCCTCCAGGGCCAGGCACCGCACCCGTCGGCGCACCAGGCGGTCCCGCCCGACCTGCACCAGCACCAGCACGACGAAGACCGTGCCGACCAGGGTCAGGTCGGCCAGGCTCGGCAACGACAGCAGTGCCGGCGCCGAGACCGCCAGCACGCCGGCACCTACCAGCGGCCGGCGGGGCAGGCGATGGAACATGCGCCACTGCATGGCGACCAATGCCAGCAGGTAGAGCACCAGCCCGCCGTAGAGCGAGAGCAGTTCCAACCCGCCGAAGGTGTCCTGGTCGGGCAGCACGGCGGGGTCGGTGAGGCGGGCGAGCATGCGCTTGATCCCGAGGGCGAAGAAGATGATTCCGACGATCAACGGCAGGTGCAGGTAGGTGTACACGTCCCGGACCAGGGGGATCCGCTCCGGCCCCCGCACGCCGTGCAGGTGCTGCTCCATGGCGAGGGCGAGGGTGTCGAAGTAGAGCCACCACAGGGCGAAGATGATGCTGAGGGTGACACCCGCCGCGTAGATGGCCCACCAGCTGATCGGCCGTCCGGTGCGCTCCGCCGCACCCAGGCCAAGGGCGATCACCGACTCACCCAGCGCGACGAGCACGATCAGTCCGTGCCGCTCGGCCAGATGCCCGGCCGAGCGCACCTGCCAGGTGGTGCGGATCAGCAGGAGGGCAATGGTGTACTCGAACGACAACGCCACCATCCACAGCCCGAGCCGCACACCCAGCGCCACCCTTTCACCGAAGAGCATGTCGGGCAGCACGGCGGCGATCAGGATGAGCACCGCGCCGCCCGTCGCCGGTAGGGTCAGCAGCACCGCCCGGCGGCGTGACGACACGGTCACGCCCGCCCAGAAGGCCACGATCTTGATGAGCCAGGTGAGCAGGTAGGCCGTGGCGAACACCAGCGGGCCGACCAGACCGCCCGGCTCGTCGTAGAACGCCACATCGGTGGTGAGGGCCAGCACGAAGATTGACGCCATGACGCCGAAGCCGACCGCAGGCATGATCCCCTGGTCGGCACGGACGAGATTGCCGAGTGCGGCGAAGCCGGTCCAGCACGACCAGAGCAACGCCAGCACGAGGAGTATCTCGATCAGGGCCACCGCGGTCAGTTGCTCGGAGGTCAAGGTGGTGACGTTGAGGAAGGCGAAGACGAAGACCACGTCGTAGAAGAGTTCGAGCCGGGTCACCCGGGTGCCCGGCCGTCCCCAGCTGACCAGATCGGATCTGCCGCCGGTGCCCACCCCGGCAGTGTGCCAAGGATGATGACAGGCCCGGGGATGTTTGATCGAACCCCGGAAATGGGGTCCGGCCGCCAGTCACAGGTGGCGCCCCCGCCAGGTGGTCTGCTCGGCCTCGGTGGCGAGCTGTTCCGCCAGCGCCACCTCACGCACCCGGCGACGCAGCCCCGCGTCCACAGTCGTCTGCACCACCACCGTGGCCAGCACGACCACCGTCAGCAACCCCAGCGCGGCCAGTTCCGGCAACCGGGCGGCGACCGGTGACAGCGCCCCCAGCAGGACGACACAGGCGAGCGTCGGCCACCGGGACAGCCGCAGCACCCGCCAGCCCAGCACCACCAGGGTTAGCAGGTACACGCCCACCCCGCCGTACAGGACCAGCAGATCGAACCCGGGCAGGCGAGCACCGCCGAACGGGACGTCCGGCTCGGCGGTTCCGTCGAGCAGCCCCTTGAGGCCGAGGGCGAGCAGGACCGGGCCGGCGACCAACGGCAGGTGCAGATAGGTGTACGCGTCCCGGGCCAGCACCGCCCGGACCAACGGATCCCGGGTCCGGTGCAGCGCCTGCTCCAGGGCCAGTGCGAAGGTGTCGAAGTACGCCCACCACAACCCCGCCACCACCGCCACACCGCAGGTCGCCGCGATGATCACCGACCAGCTCAGCGGCAGTTCGGCGGCGAATCCGGTGCCAAGCCCCAGCGCGATGATCGTCTCGCCGAGGGCCACCAGCACGATCTGGGCGTGCCGCTCCGCCCAGTGACCGGCCGACATCACCGTCCAACCACTGCCGCGCAGCGACAGCGCGGCCGTGTAGTCGACCGCGAGCGCGGCGAGCCACAGCAGCAGCCGCAGGCCGATCTCCCCGGGCTCGCTGGCCAGCCGCTGCGGCACCAACGCGGCACCGAGGACCAGCACGCCGACGACCAGCCCACGACCCATCACTAACAGGAAGCGGCGGCGCAGCTCGCGATCACCGCGGGCCAGCCAACCGAAGACCGCCACCGGCACGGCGCGGACGATGAAGTAGCAGACGGCGAAGACAAGTGGACCGGGCAGCCCGCCGAGGCTGCCGCGGAACGCCTGCGGCATGGCGAGGATGAACACGAACGCGGCAGCCATCGTGGTGAACGCGACGAACGGCAGGACACCCTGATCGGTGCGGACCACGTTGCCGAGCGCGGCGAATCCGGCCCACGCCCACCAGAGCAGGGCCATCACGATCAGCCCCTGCGCCAGGCCGCGCGAGGTGGGGTTCGCCGCGGTGAGCGAGGTGACCTTGATGAAGGCGAAGACGAAGACCAGGTCGTAGAAGAGCTCCAGGCGGGTGGTGCGGGATCCCGGGGCACCGGGTCGCACCCCGCGTGACCACCGCACCCCGCTGACGCCCTCCACCCCGGCAGTCTGCCCGCCGTCGGCGGCCGGCCACTGCGGATCGGCGGGATCGGCCCGGTCCGCACCGGCCACCTGCCGTAGGTGTTGCTGTCGTTGTCACACGCCGGCTACCCGCTCGGGCTCCGGCTCAGGCGATGACGCTCGGCTCCCGCCAGCGGGGCTGCCCCGCCCGGTCCAGGTCGTAACGAACCGCCGCGATCCGCCCGACGGCCTCGACCAGGTCGGTGGCCGGCAGGGTGAACGGCAGCCGCAGGAAACGCTCCAGGGTGCCGTCGAGGCCGAAGCGCGGCCCGGGTGCCAGGCGTACGCCGACCTCCTCGGCGGCCCGCGCCAGGGCGCTGGAGATCGGCCCGTCCAGCTCGGCCCAGAGCGTCACCCCGCCGCGCGGCACGGTGACCCGCCACTCCGGCAGCCGGGCGGCCAGCGCGCCGAGCAACGCGTCACGTTGCACGGCCAGTTGTGCCCGCCGGGCGGCGACGATGGCCGGCGCCACGTCCAGCAGGTGCACCGCGACCAGCTGGTCCAGCACCGGGCTGGACATGTCGACACCCACCCGCGCCGCGGCCAGCCGCTGCACCTGCGGCGCCGAGGTGCGGATCCAGCCGATCCGCAGCCCGCCCCAGAACGGCTTGCTCATGCCGCCGACGCTGACCACCCGGGAGTGTCGGTCGAAGCTCGCCGTCGGCGGTGGCAGCTCGGTCCCGTCCAGCGGCAGGTCCACGAACGATTCGTCGATCACGAGATCAGTGCCGACCGCGTGCGCCGTGGCCACCAGCCGTTCCCGCAGCTCGGCCGGCATCAGGTGCCCGGTCGGGTTCTGGAAGTCGGGGATCAGGTAGCCGACCCGGGGGCGCACCTGCCGCAGCGTGCCCAGCAGCAGGTCCGCATCCCAGCCGCCCGCGTCGGTGGCCAGGCCGTAGGTGGTGATCCGGGCCCGCCGGGCGGCGAGTGCCGCGAGCGCGTTGGGGTAGCTCGGCGACTCGACAAGCACCCCGCCGCCCGGCGCGAGCGCCAACCGCAGCACCAGGTCCAGGGCATGCTGCGTGCCGTTGGTGACCATGATCTGGTCGGGCGAGGTGGGCAGGCCCCGCTCGGTGTACCGCTGGGCGACCGCCTCCCGCAGCTCGATGATCCCGATCGGGTGGTATCCGGCACCGTTGAGGTAGCGGGGCAGATCCTCCGCCGCCGCTCGGGCCGCCGGCAGCAGCTCCGGCGGGGCGGCCAACGCCGCCACCCCGAGGTCGAGCATGTCCCGGTCGTCCAGCGGGATCCAGAGCCCGTTGGGCGCCACCCGGTGCGTCCCCGGCAGCATCGTCCAGCTTCCGGCGCCCCGCCGGCTGGCCAGATGCCCGCTGTCGCGCAGCTCGCGGTACGCGGCCGTGACTGTGGTACGGCTGATCCGCAGCGCCTCGGCCAGGTCCCGTTCGGCCGGCAGACGTACGCCGAGGGGTAGCCGCCCATCGGCGAGCAGACCGCGTACCGCCCCGGCCAGCGCGGCGTAGTCGGGGCTGCGTCGCCGACCGGGCAGGGCGTGCCACTGCCCGAGCAGCCGGGCCAATTGGACCCCGCGCACCTGACTTACCATAGCCACTCTCCCAATATTGGCTCTATCGCGACGCCAATTGGCACCTACAGTGGCATGCGTGGCAATGATTGGCAACCTCCGGCACCGACCGGTCCGACGGCTGACGCACCTGTTCGTCGGGCTCGTCCTCTACGGCTTCAGCATGGCCCTGATGATCCGCTCCGGGCTGGGGCTGAACCCGTGGGACGTCTTCCACCAGGGGTTGTCCCGGCTGACCGGGCTGAGCATGGGCACCATGGTCATCGCGGTGGGCGCGCTGGTGCTGCTGGCCTGGATCCCACTGCGCCAACGCCCCGGCCTCGGCACCGTCGCCAACGTCGTGGTGATCGGCGTGGCGGTCGACGCGACCCTGGCCCTGCTGCCACCCGGGGGGCCACTCCCGCTGCGGATCGTGCTGCTGGTCGCCGGGATCGTCGGCAACGGCGCGGCCACCGCGCTCTACCTCGGCGCCCGACTCGGGCCCGGCCCCCGCGACGGGCTGATGACCGGCCTGGTCGCCCGCCATCCTGGTCGGTCGCTACGCCTGATCCGCACCGTCATCGAGGTCGGCGTGCTGGCCGTGGGAGCGGTGCTCGGCGGTACGGTCGGCATCGGCACCGTCGCCTACGCACTGGCCATCGGACCACTGGCCCAACTGTTCCTGCCCCTGTTCGACGTCGCCGAACCGAACCCACCGGCAGCGGAACGGATCGAGCCGGCTCCGGCCACCTGACGGCCACCCAGCGCCACCGCTCCATACCGGATCGGATGCGCCCCGTCCACCCGCATCGACTGTCGGCAATCATGATGCCACTCACTGTCGCAGTGCGGCGGCCGGTGTTTTCCTGAAGGCGGGTCGCCCGGCAGAATCTCCGCATGGGGGACAACGCCTGGCGTCGCACCGACGCATGGATCTTCGTCTCGCTGGTGATCGCCAGCGGCGCCGGACGCCACCGACGGTCCACGACCACCCGCCGTCCTGAGGGAGTACGCCTCGCCGACGTGCTCTCCACAGCCGACCACCTCGACCAGAGCATCCCCGAACGGCACGACATCGAGGCGGCGATCCGCCGGTTGCTCGGTGCCGGGCTGGTCGACGTCTCCGACGGCTGGTTCCGGATCACCCCGGACGGCGAGCACCTGTGGCGCTCCCGACCCAGCGCCGGACTGGCCACCACCGTCGACACGGTGCAGGGCGTGCTCGCCCGCCGGCACGCCCCGGGCACCGCGGACTGGCACCTCGACGAGCAGGAGCACACCGCCGCCGTGCAGGAGTACCTGGTGCGTTCGATCCCGATGCCCCGGCGCTCGCCGGAGGGGCACTCCGGCCGCGACTGACCGCCCAGCCATCGAGGGCGGCGGACCAGGACGCTCACCGCCGACCGGGGCGGCCGGGTCGCAGCGCCCCCGACGGGCGTCAGCGCACCGGGTGACCGGCGCCGCGCAGCACGTCCTTGACCTCCGCCACGGTCAGCTCACCGAAGTGGAACACACTGGCGGCCAGCACCGCGTCGGCGCCGGCGCCGATCGCCGGAGGGAAGTGGGCCGCTTCCCCCGCACCCCCGCTGGCCACCACCGGAACGTCGACGACCCGGCGCACCGCGCCGATGAGTTCGAGATCGAAACCGGCCTTCGTGCCGTCGGCGTCCATCGAGTTGAGCAGGATCTCACCCGCGCCCAGTTCCGCGCCGCGCCGCGCCCACTGCACGGCGTCCAGCCCGGTGCCACGCCGGCCGCCGTGGGTGGTCACCTCGAAGCCGCTTTCGGTGCCGCCCGCCGGTGCCCGCCGCACGTCGAGCGAGAGCACCAGCACCTGCCGACCGAACCGCTCCGCGATCTCGGCGAGCAGCTCCGGCCGGGCGATCGCCGCCGTGTTCACCCCGATCTTGTCGGCGCCCGCGCGCAGCAGGGTGTCCACGTCCGCCACCGTCCGCACGCCGCCGCCGACGGTCAGCGGGATGAACACCGACTCCGCCGTACGCCGGACCACGTCGAGCATGGTGCCCCGGTCGCTGGCGGAGGCGGTGACGTCGAGGAAGGTCAACTCGTCGGCACCCGCGCGGTCGTACGCGGCAGCGAGCTCGACGGGGTCGCCCGCGTCCCGCAGGTCGAGGAAGTTGACGCCCTTGACCACCCGACCCGCGTCCACGTCGAGACAGGGGATCACCCGCACCGCCACCGTCATGTGCCGAGCCTATCGCCGCCGGTACGACGCCTGCCGGCCCCACGGCGTGCGCCGCCGGTCACAGACGCACCAGCATCTTGCCGAGGTTCTCCCCCCGCAGCAGGCCGAGGAAGGCCGCCGGGGCGTTCTCCAGCCCGTCGACGATCGTCTCGTCATACGACAGCGCGCCCTCGCGCAGCCAGCCGGAGACCTCCCGCACGAACTGCTCCCGCAGGTGGTTGTGATCGCTGACCAGGAAACCGCGCAGGGTCAGCCGCTTGCCGATGACCTGGGCCAGGTTGCGTGGGGCAGCCGGCGCCTCGGTGTCGTTGTAGTGCGCGATCATGCCGCAGATCGCCGCCCGGCCGTGCAGGTTCATCGACGAGATGGCGGCCTCCAGATGCTCGCCACCGACGTTGTCGAAGTAGACGTCGACGCCGTCGGGGGCGGCGGCCCGCAGGCTGTCGCGTACCGGGCCGTCGTGGTAGTCGAACGCGGCGTCGAAGCCGAGCGCCCGCAGCCGCTCGACCTTGGCCGCCGACCCGGCGCTGCCGATCACCCGCCCGGCCCCGCTGAGCCGGGCGATCTGGCCGACCATGCTGCCGACCGCGCCGGCCGCCCCGGAGACGAAGACCGTCTCACCCGGGCGCATGGCGGCCACCTCCAGCAGCCCGGCGTACGCGGTCAGCCCGGTCATCCCGAGCACACCGAGGTACGCGGTCACGGGCGCCAGACCCGGCTCGACCTTCCGGGCGGCCTTCGCCTCGACAAGCGCGTAGTCCCGCCAGCCGAGGCCGTGCAGCACGATGTCGCCCGGGGCGAACCCGTCGGCCTCGCCGCCGACCACCTCACCCACCGCCCCGCCGTCCAGCGGTGCGTCCAGGGCGAACGGCGGTACGTAGGACCGCACGTCGTTCATCCGCCCACGCATGTACGGGTCCACCGACATGTACTGGTTGCGCACGAGCAACTGCCCCGGGCCGGGCGTGGGAACCTCGGCGGTGACGAGCCGGAAATTGTCCTCGGTGGGCCAGCCCTGCGGGCGCGAGGCCAGCTGGATCTCACGGTTGGTGGGCACGGGGGTGTCCTTCCTCTGCCGTCGGGGCGGTGGCGCGGCGGGGCCGGGGCCAGATCACGGGTTGGCGAGGACCGCCAGGGCCTGCGCCACGGTGAACGCCTCCGCGTAGAGCGCCTTGCCGGCGATGACACCCTCCACACCTACCGACTCCAGGGTCGCCAGCGCCCGCAGGTCGTCCAGGGTGGAGACGCCGCCGGACGCGATCACCGGAGCGTCGGTACGGGCGCACACCTCGCGCAGCAGGTCCAGGTTCGGCCCCCGCATGGTGCCGTCCTTGGTGATGTCGGTGACCACGTACCGCGAGGCGCCCGCCTTGTCGAGCCGCTCCAGCACTTCGTACAGGTCCCCGCCGTCCCGGGTCCAGCCCCGGGCGGCCAGGGTCCGACCCCGCACGTCCAGCCCGATCGCGACCCGGTCGCCGTACTCCGCACAGACCCGGTCGCACCACTGCGGGTCCTCCAGCGCGGCGGTGCCGATGTTCACCCGCTCGGCACCGGTGGCCAACGCGGCACGCAGGGAGGCGTCGTCCCGGATGCCGCCGGACAGTTCCACCCGTACGTCGAGACGGCGCACCACCTCGGCGAGCAGCTCGGCGTTGCTGCCCCGACCGAACGCGGCATCGAGATCGACCAGGTGGATCCATTCGGCGCCGTCCCGCTGCCACGCCAGCGCGGCCTCCAGCGGGTCGCCGTAGGTGGTCTCGCTGCCCGCGGCGCCCTGCACGAGACGGACGGCCTGGCCGTCGGCGACGTCCACGGCGGGCAACAGGGTGAGGCTCATGTGTCTTGTCCCTCTCGCATGGTCAACGGCGGTCCAGGGCGATCACCACGATCACCGGCAGTACGAGCAACAGCAGCAGGATCAGCCCGACGCGCAGCGCCAGGTCGGGTACGAGCATCCAGATGAGGGCGATCGCGGCCAGGGTGAGCGCCACGATGGCGGCCCGCTCGCCCCGGGAGTATCTCGGCAGCCGGCCCGTGCGACCCCGACGCACCGTCGGCACCACCCGGCGGACCAGCGCCCGCCGGCGGGCCCGGCGGGCGGTGGCCCGCTCGCGCAGCACCCGCTGCCGGGCCGCCTCCGCCTCACGGGCCGCCCGGCGCTGGGCCCGTTCCCTGCTCACCGCGCCTCCCGGCGGTCGCCACCCACCGGCTCAGCCACCGGCGGGCACGGTGGCCAGCCAGTTGCGCAGCAACGCGGCACCGGTGTCGGCGGACTTCTCGGGGTGGAACTGGGCAGCCGACAAGGCGCCCCGTTCCACCGCCGCGACGAAGTCACAGTCATGGTGGGCGGTGGTCACCCGGGCCCCGGAGGCGGTCAGCGCGGCGGCGTCACCGACGGCGTACGAGTGGACGAAGTAGAACCGGCTGTCGGCGGGCAGGCCGGCGAAGAGCACCGAACCGACCGGCGCCTGCACGGTGTTCCAGCCCATGTGCGGCAGCCGGGCGGCGGCGAGCCGGGTGACCGTACCCGGCAGCAGGCCCAGTCCCTTGGTGACCACCCCGTGCTCGTCGCCGGACTCGAACAGGATCTGCATACCCACGCAGATCCCCAGCACCGGGCGGCCGGCGGCGACCCGCCCGGCGATCACCGGGCCAGCGCCGATCGCCTCGATGCCGGCCACGCAGGCGGCGAAGGCACCGACTCCGGGAACCACCAGACCGTCGGCGTCGGCCGCGGCGGCGAGGTCGCCGGTGACCAGCACGTCGGCTCCGGCCGCGGCCAACGCCCGCTCGGCGGAGCGCAGGTTGCCGGAGCCGTAGTCGAGCACCACGATCCGGCGCCGCCCACCCGGGACCGCCCCGCCGGGCCGGCCGGTCATGACCCGTCCCCCGGCAGCAGCCACAGCACGCCCGCGACGGTGGCCAGCACGGCCAGCAGGGCGGTGACCACCACCGCGCCGCGGGGTGCCCCCTGCCGGTGCAGGGACAGCGCCCCGCCGACCAGCACGCCGGCCAGGATCAGCAGCAACGTGGGCAGGATGCCGCTCACCGACGACACCTCCGCTGCCCCGTACCCCGGCCCGTCACAACGCCCCCTTGGTGCTGGGAATCGCCCCGCCGGCCGTCGGATCCACAGCGGTGGCCTCGCGCAGCGCCCGGGACACCGCCTTGAACTGCGCCTCGACCACGTGGTGGGCGTCCGGATTCCCGCCCGGCCGGGCCGCCCGCAGCACGTCCACGTGCAGGGTGATCCGGGCCGCCTGACCGAAGGACTCCCAGATGTGCCGGGTCATGCTTGTCGGGTACACCGGCCCGATGTACGGCGCCAGGGGCGGCTCGTCGTGCACCACGTACGGTCGGCCGGAGAGGTCGACGGCCGCCCGGACCAGCACCTCGTCCATCGGCACGGTGGCCGAACCGTACCGGCGGATGCCCGCCTTGTCGCCCAGCGCCTGGTCGAACGCGGCACCGAGGGCCAGCGCGGTGTCCTCCATCGTGTGGTGTGCGTCGATCTCCAGGTCACCCACGGTACGCACGGTCAGGTCGAAGCCACCGTGCCGGGCGATCTGGTGCAGCATGTGGTCGTAGAAACCGACCCCGGTGCTGATCTCGGCCACTCCGGTGCCGTCGAGGTCGACCTCGACCAGGACCTTGGTCTCCTTGGTGATCCGCTCCACCCGGGCGGTCCGGCTCATGGTGTGCCTTTCGTCGATCGCGGCTGCGGGGCGATGGAATCCTCGCGCTGAGTGCTGTCCACGGCGGCGAGGAAGGCGTCGGTCTCGGCGCGGGTGCCCGCGGTGACCCGCAGCCAGCCGGGCAGGCCCACGTCGCGCACCAGCACGCCGTGCGCCAGCAGCGCCCGCCAGGCGACCGACTGGTCGCCACCCACCTCGTACAGCACGAAATTGGCGTCGCTGTCGGCGACCCGCAGGCCACGGCGGCGCAGTTCGGTGACGATGCGGTCGCGCTGTCCGGCGATCTCGGCGACCGTACCGAGCAGGGCGTCGCGGTGTGCCAGCGCGGCCCGCGCGGCGGCCTGGGTGAGCGCGGAGAGGTGGTACGGCAACCGGACCAGCTGCACCGCCGTCACCACGGCCGGATCGGCGGCCAGGTAGCCCAGCCGGCCGCCGGCGAACCCGAACGCCTTGCTCATCGTCCGGGTCACCACCAGCCGTGGCTGCCCGGGCAGCAGCGCCAGGGCGCTCACCGTGCCCGGCCGGGCGAACTCCGCGTACGCCTCGTCGACCACCACCATGCCGGGTGCCACGTCGAGCACCGCGGCGATCACCGCCGGGTCGAGCGCGGTGCCGGTGGGATTGTTCGGCGAGCAGAGGAAGACCACGTCCGGCCGGTGCTCGCGGACCTGCGCGGCCGCTTCGTCGGCGGTGAGCGCGAAGTCCACACCCCGGCGGGCCGGCACCCACCGGGTGCCCGTGCCGAGGGCCAGCAGCGGATGCATCGAGTACGCCGGGGTGAACCCGAGCGCGCTGCGTCCCGGCCCGCCGAACACCTGGAGCAGTTGCTGCTGGATCTCGTTGGAACCGTTCGCCGCCCACACCCCGTCGGCGGTGAGCCCGTGGCCGAGGTACCCGGCCAGGTCGGCCCGCAACGCCAGCGCGTCCCGGTCGGGGTAGCGGTTGAGATCGCGCAGCTCGGCCGAGAGGGCCTTGCCGATCGCCTCGGCCACCGCCTCCGGCAACGGGTGGGAGTTCTCGTTGGTGTTCAGCCGCACCGGCACGTCCAGCTGCGGCGCACCGTACGGCGACAGCCCCCGCAGATCGTCACGGATCGGCAGGTCGTCCAGTCCGGTCATGCCGTGGCCTCGGTCTGCGCGCGTGGCACCGGCTCGCTCTCCGGGCTCCCGGCAGCGCCGGGGAACCGGGCGGTGACCGCCTGGCCGTGCGCCGGCAGGTCCTCCACGTTCGCCAGCGTCACCACGTGGCCGGCGACCTCCCGCAGCGCCTCCTCGGTGTACTCCACCACGTGCACGCCGCGCAGGAACGACTGCACCGACAGCCCGGACGAGTGGCGGGCGCAGCCCCCGGTGGGCAGCACGTGGTTGGAGCCGGCGCAGTAGTCGCCGAGCGACACCGGCGAGTACGCGCCCACGAAGACCGCCCCGGCGTTGCGTACCCGCATCGCCCACTGGCGGGCGTCGACCGTCTGGATCTCCAGGTGCTCCGCGGCGTACGCGTCGACCACCCGCAGCCCCGCCGCCAGGTCGTCGACAAGCACCACGCCGCTCTGCTCGCCGCCCAACGCGGTGCCGATCCGCTCGGCGTGCTTGGTCGCCGGGACCAGTCGGGCCAGCTCCCGGTCCACCGCATCGGCCAGCGCGACCGACGGGGTGACCAGCACACTGGCCGCGAGGGGATCGTGCTCGGCCTGGCTGATCAGGTCGGCCGCGACGTGCACCGGGTCGGCGGTGTCGTCGGCCAGGATCGCGATCTCGGTCGGGCCGGCCTCCGCGTCGATGCCGACCACCCCGCGCAGCAGCCGCTTCGCGGCGGTGACCCAGATGTTGCCCGGGCCGGTGATCATGTCCACCGGGGCGCAGTGCGCGCTGCCGGCGGCGTCGACGGCACAGCCGTACGCCAGCATCGCCACGGCCTGGGCACCGCCGACGGCGTACACCTCGTCGACGCCGAGCAGCGCGCAGGCGGCGAGCACCCGAGGATCGGGCAGGCCGCCGTTGTCCTTCTGCGGCGGGCTGGCCACCACCAGCGACCGGACGCCGGCCGCCTGGGCGGGCACCACGTTCATCACCACTGTCGACGGGTACATCGCCAGCCCACCGGGGACGTAGAGACCGACCCGGTCGACCGGGATCCACCGCTCGGTGACCGTGCCGCCCGGCACGACCTGGGTGGTGTGGTCGACCCGCCGTTGATCCGCGTGCACCCGCCGGGCCCGGGCGATCGACTCCAGCAACGCCGCCCGGACCTGGCTGTCAAGCGTGCCCTCGGCCGCCGTGATGGCCGCCGCGGGCACCCGCAGCACCTCCGGGGCGACCCCGTCGAACCGCTCGCTGGCCTCGCGGACCGCCGGATACCCATGCTCGCGCACCGCCGTGACGATCGGGCGGATGCGCTCGACAGCCACCGAGACGTCGAGCTGGGCGCGAGGCAGCAGGTGGCGCGGGTCACGGGCGCCACCGCGCAGGTCGATCCGGTTCAACACGCCTGCGAGTCTAGGCGGCCGTCCGCCGGGCCGACCGGCACCGCCCGCTGTCCGGGACGGTGAGCCGGGACACGCCGCCGGCCGCCGATCGGGCTACGCTTGATCACGTGACCGCACGGCTACCGGTGTTTCCGCTCGCCACGGTGCTCTTCCCGGGGCTGGTACTGCCGCTGCACATCTTCGAGGAGCGCTACCGCGCTCTGATCCGGCACCTGGTCGCGCTGCCCGAGGGCGCACCGCGCGAGTTCGGGGTGGTGGCCATCCGCAGCGGCTGGGAGGTCGCCTCCGGCGCCGGTCAGCGGGTGTCCGGTGGCGCAGAGGTCACCCTGCACGAGGTGGGCTGCACGGCTGAGCTGCGGCAGGTCACCGAGTTGGACGACGGGGGCTTCGACATCGTCACCGTGGGGCGGCGGCGATTCCGGGTGGGCGAGGTCGACCGTGACTCCGCGCCGTACCTGACCGCCGACGTGCAGTGGCTGCCCGAACCGGACGGCCCGGACGAGACCGCCGACCTGCTGGCGGCCCGGGTGATCGCCGTCTTCCGGCAGTACCTGGGCCTGATCCGGGACGAAGCCGGTCAGCTGACCGAGCAGCTGCCCGAGGACCCGACGGTGCTGTCCCACCTGGTCGCCGCGACCGCGGCGCTGACGGTCGCCGACCGCCAGCGACTGCTCGCCATCGACGGCACGGCGGCCCGGCTGCGCGCCGAGCTGCACCTGCTCAACCGCGAGGCGGCTCTGCTGCGCCAGGTGCGGGCGGTTCCGGTGCCGCTGGCGGAGCTGGCGGCGCCCCCGCCGGCTCCGAACTGACCTCTCCCGGCCCCGGGGGCAGCGACGGATACGCGGCGAGCCAGGCCGCGTCCGGCTCCGGCCCCGCTGGCTTCGGCGCCGCTGGCGGCTGCGCGGCGAGCCATGCCAGGTCCGGCTCCGGCTCGGGCCGCAGCGACGGCCACCGGGACCAGCCGGCGAGCAGGGTGTACGTCACCGCGGCGGCGAACGCCGGCAGCAGCACGTTGCCGTAGGGCACCGGCAGCACCCCGAGGAACAGTTCGATCCCGCCGGCCCGCAGGTCGGCCGGCTTGCTGAAGCGCGTGCCGTCCGGAGCGGTCTCCAGCAGCCGCTGGTAGCCGGACAGTCCGACCCGACGCCCCAACTGCCAGGCGACCAACGCGGCGGCGAGCCCACCGGCCGCCGCGACGACCAGGCCGACAGGTCCCCGGTAGCGACGCAGCAGGAACCACACGGCGAGCGCGGCGAGCACCCCGAACACCAGCCCGAGCAGGCTGAACCACCCGTCGGCGGCGATCGGCTGCTCCGGCTGCGCCTGCCCGTACACCGCGCCGTCGCCGCTCTTGATGACCGGCGTGGCCGGCGCGATCGCCGCCCAGAGCCACCCCAGCGGCGCCCCCAGCAGGCCCATCACCAGCACTGTGGCCGCCCCGAACGCCACCACCCGGCCAGGTCCACCCGGCCGCCCGGTGGTCGGCACGGCGGCTTCGGCGGACGGCCCGGCGGGCTCGCTCCCCGACCTGCTGGTCGCCCCGGCGGCCGGCTCGGCGGTCGCGGTGGTCGGCCCGGCGGCCTCGGTGGCGGACCCGGCGGCCTCGGTGGCCGGCTCGGCGGTCTCGGCGGACGACTCGGCGGCCTTCGCCGGGTCGTCCGCCGGGTCGGTCGGGAGGGCCGCCGGGGGCCGTGCGGGCGGTTCGGCGGCGGGGGTGGTCGGGCTCACCCGATGATCCTCGCAGCTACCGTCATCGGTCGTACACCGTGTCGCGGGAGCAGGTGGCCGACAGCCCGGATGCGGTCAGCGGCCGAACGGCTCCAGCATCGCCGATGCCGCCCGCAGCCAGGCCTGTCGGGTCTCGCCCTGAAGCTGGTGGTACTCGATCGAGGAGCCGGTCTCCAACGCCGGGTCGTACGGCACCACGGTCACCGCCCGGGTCCGGGTGGCGAAGTGCCGTTCCAGGTCGTTCTGCAACGGCAACCGGCCCGGAGTGGGGCAGGAGATCAACGTCACGGCGTTGTCGGCCAGCTCACCCATCCCCTCCTCGTGCAACAGGTCGAGCATCCAGTCCGCGCTGAACGCGGCGTCCTCGCGGGGCACCGTGGTGACCACCAGCTGATCGGCGGCCTGCATGACGGTGCGCCAGTTCGGGCTCTCCACGTTGTTGCCGGTGTCCACACAGATCACGTCGTGGGTGCGGCGCAGCAGTTCCAGTACCCGCTTGACGGTGAACTGGTCCAGTCGTTGGGCGAACCGGGGGCTCTCCTCACCGGCGAGCACGTCGTACGAGCCGTCGGAGGCGTGCCGCAGGTAGTCGTCCAGGATCTCCAGCAGCTCGGCACCCTCCCGGATCTCGATCTGGACGAGATCGGTGACCAGGTGCCGGATCGTGCGGGCATGCCGGGCGCTGCCGGCGCGCAGCCCGAGCGTGCCACGCAACTCGTTGTCGTCCCAGGCCAGCACGCCTCGGCCGCGTACGCTGCCGACGGTGGCCGCGGCCAGCACGGTGGCCGTCGTCTTGTGCACCCCGCCCTTGGGGTTGGCGAAGGCGATCACCCGGGGGCTGCCCAGGTCGCGACGGAGCACGGCGGCGGCCCGTTCGAGGTCGCTGCCGGCGCTCTGCGCACGCCACTCGATGCGGCCCGGGCGGCCGGCCACGGTGGCCGGCGGCGCCGCCGGTGGTGCCACAGCCGGCGGTGCCACCGCCGGCAACGGTGCCGCCGGTGGCACCTGGACCGGTGGCGCCACGGCCGGCGGCGCCACCGCCGCCGAGGACGGCTGGTAGCCGCCGTTGTCCAGCAGGGCGTACCGGGACTCCACCGGTGGCGCGGCGTGCCGGTAGCCGTTGTCCAACAGGGTGTACCGCGACTCGACCGGCTCCGGCCGGCGCGGCTCCGGCACCGGTGCCGGGTACGGCGGCTGCCCCGGCTGTCCCCGGTACGGCTGGACGGGACGCGCCGGATCGACCCGGTAGGCGGGTTCGGCGCGGTAGGCCGGCTCCTCGCCGTACGACCGGTCCGCCGGCTGCCCGACGGCCGGCACCCGCCCCGCGTAGCCGGTGCCGGGCCCCCGTCGCGGCAACGGTTCGGGCGACGGTGACGGCGGCGGCTCCTCGGCCCGCCGCTCGGTGGCCGCCGGCTCTGCGCTGCGACCGCCGAGGCGGGCTCGGTCGAGCAGCGCCCGCCATCGCGGTGCCGGTTCGGCGGGTCGTCCCCAACCGGTCTCGCTGCCCTCCACGGATCGCCTCCCCAGCGCTTCGGTCTCCGTCTGACAGGCTACGAACGAAAGCCTATTGAGGCCACACCGGGCGGCACCCGGATGTGTCGACAACCATCATGGTGTCGGCTCTGGATCACCCTCGTCGACCATGTCTGCCGAGGTGGAAGGCGTCCGGGTGGAAGCCGAGGGCACCGGCGGGGGCAGCGGCGGTGACGGTGACGAATCCGTCACCTCCGGCGCTGCCGGCGAGCGGTTCGCCACGGTCGGCTCCGGCGTCGGCGGGCTGGCGGTGGCAGTGGCAGTGGCGCTCGCGGTCGGCTCCGGTGTGGCCGTCCGGTCAACCGGTGGCCGGACGACGTCCCGCTGCTCGGGCAGCGGCGGGGTGAAGACCGTCCGCTCCAACCGCCGGACCTCAGGAGCCGGATCCACCACCCGCACCCCGGACCGGGCCGCCACACCGCGCAGCTTCGCCGGCTCGGCGCGGACCACAAGTGCGTAGAGACAGGCGCACTCGGTCCGGTACGCGACCGCTTCCGCCGCCGCGACCTGGGCGCCGCTGAGGTACAGGTCGCGCAGCTCGCGTTCCTGCGGCCCACCGCCGCCCAACGCGGTGGCCCGGGCGCGGTAGTCGGCGGCCTCCCGCTCCTTCCGCTCGGCGAGCCTGGCCATCCCGGCCGACACGTCCTCCGGCACCCGCTGGGCCGGGATGCGGACGATCTCGGTCTGCCGCTCCGGCAGCGGCACCCGTCCGAACACCACAGCGACTCCCACGTCACCGACCACCGCGGCGAGCCGAGCCGGGGTGAGGTACTCGTTGAGCGAGACCAGCGCGTACGTGCCGTCGCCGAGCGACCGGCCGGCCAGCGCGGCCAGGTCGGCCGCCGCGTCCGCCTCGTAACGGGGGATGGAGTCGCCCTCGACCACGCCCACCCGGGTCACCTCACCGACCGTGCGGTCCTGCGCGGGCGGGCCGCCGGTGGCGAGCACCGCCGTGGCCAGCACCGCGGCGCACGACAGCATCGCCACCCACCCGAGCAGCGGGGTACGGCTCGGACCGTGGCCCAGCCGGGTCACCGTTGCCGCGAGGCGGGGCAGCAGTCGCTGGTCCAACTTCCGCAGCAGATCGCCGGCGCGCACGGGCGGTCCCCTCGTCGGTCGGTCGGAACGGGCGGACGCGTCAGTCGCGGAGGATGTCCAGCGCGCGTCCCAGATCGTCAGGGTAGTCGCTGACGAACCGGACCTCGTCCCCCGTACGGGGGTGCTCGAAGCTCAACTCTCTGGCGTGCAACCACTGCCGGTCCAGTTTGAGCCGGGCGGCGAGTGTCGGATCGGCGCCGTACGTGAGGTCACCCACGCACGGATGCCGCAGCGTCGAGAAGTGCACCCGGATCTGATGGGTCCGGCCGGTCTCCAGCCGCACGTCGACCAGGCTCGCGGACGGGAACGCCTCGATGGTGTCGTAGTGGGTGATGCTCGGCTTGCCGCCGGAGACCACCGCCCAGCGGTAGTCGTGGTGCGGGTGCCTGTCGATCGGGGCGTCGATGGTGCCGCGCAACGGGTCCAGGTGCCCCTGCACCACCGCGTGGTAGCGCTTCTCCACCTCCCGGTACTTGAAGGCCCGCTTCAGCACGCTGTACGCCTGCTCGCTCTTGGCCACCACCATGACGCCTGTGGTGCCGACGTCGAGCCGGTGCACGACGCCCTGACGCTCGGCCGCACCGCTGGTGGCGATCGTGTGCCCGATCGCGGCGAGCCCACCGATCACCGTCGGGCCGGTCCACCCCGGGCTGGGATGCGCGGCCACGCCGACCGGCTTGTCGATCACGACGATGTCGTCGTCGGCGTACACCACGCGCAGCCCGGGCACCGCCTGGGGCACCACCACGGGTGCCGTGGCCGGCGCGGGCAGCGTCACCTCCAGCCAGGAACCCGCCCGCACCTTGTGCGAGTTGGGCCGTACCGCACCGTCCACCAGTGCCTCCCCGGCGTCGACGAGCGCGGCGGCGGCGGTACGGGAGAGGCCGAACAGCCGGGCGACGGCCTGGTCCAGCCGCATTCCGTCGAGTCCGTCGGGCACCGGCAGGCTGCGCTGGTCGCCGCCGGCGGCGAAGGTGGCCGTCACGCCCGCTCCCGCCGTCCGCCGTCGCTGTCGGTGGTGCTCTGTTCGCCTGCCCCGGCGGGCTGCCGGTCGGCGGTACCGTCGGCGGCCGGTGTGTCGTCCCGATCGGCGTCGCTGCGCCGGTCGTCGGCCAGCGCCCGGGTGCCGTCACGCTGACGCCCGGTGAACTCCAGCCCGACGGCGAGCAGCACGCCACAGACCAGGGCGCTGTCGGCGACGTTAAAGATCGGGAAGACCCGACCGTACGGGTCGAAGACGCTGAACATGTCCACCACGTGCCCGACGAACCAGCCCGGCGCCCGGAAGATCCGGTCGAGCAGGTTGCCGACGACGCCGCCGACCACCAGGCCCAGCGAGATCGCCCACGGAACCGAGCGCAGCGTCCGCGCCATCCAGGCGATCCAGCCCAGCACCCCGATGGCGATGATCGGGAAGATGAAGGTGTAGTCCTTACCGAGACTCCACGCGGCCCCGCTGTTGCGGGTCAGCGACAGGTAGAGCGCCCCACCCAGCAGCCGCACCGGCTCGCGGTCGCTCAGTTCCTGGAGCGACAGGTGCTTGGTCAACAGGTCGACGGCCAGCGCGAACACCGCGAGCGAGAGAAGGATCGTGACGGACCGGCGCCGCGATCTCGTGGCGGTGCCTGACCCGGTGGTGCCGGATCCAGCGGGCGGTGCTGCGCTCATCTGCTCCCCATCGACGATCGCGGCGGTGCCGTCGCACCACCACGCACGGACGCCGGGGAGCGAGCCGTCAGCGCCGCTCCTCCAGCTGCTTGCAGGTCACGCAGAGGGTGGCGGACGGGAAGGCGGCCAGCCGCTCCACCGGGATGGGGTTGCCGCACCGCTCGCACCAGCCGTAGCCACCCTCGTCGAGCCGCTCCAGGGCGCGCTCGACCTGCGTGATCCGTTCCAGGATGCTGTTGGCGAGGGAGATCTCCTGCTCCCGCTCGAACGTCTTGGTGCCGGTGTCGGCCTGGTCGTCCCCGGCCGAGTCGGTGAGGCGGTCGCGCTGCAGCTCGGTGATCTCGCTCAGCGTCTGATCGTACTCGGCTCGCAGTTCCTCGTGCCGCGCCGCCAGCGCGGCCCGGATCTTCTCGGTCTCCGCGGCGCTGCGGGTGGACTTCGCCGCAGGCTTGCGGCCGGCGGTCCTGGTGTCGGCTGGCTTGGCCATCGTCGCTCCCTCGGCCACGGAGCCGCGGTGAGTCCGCGACGCCTCGACAGGGGCCGCCAGCATCGGCCGCCCCAGGTACAAAACGGGCGCGCGGCGACGGGGCCGCGCACTCCGGAGGTTGGCAAGGATACGGAACGTAAAGGCGTCCGACAACGTGCCGCACCGGAACGCCCGCTCCACCCCGATCACTGCCATTTCAGGGCAAAGGGAACGCTAGCAGATGACCGCGACTCACCCGGCCGGTTCCGCGCCGTCCCGTAGCCGCCTCAGCCGGCCGGCCAGATCGGGCCCGGACGGGGTGACCAGGAAGAGCTTGTCCCTGCTCGCCGCGCCGGTACGCAGCGACACGGCGGCCGGCCGGACGCCGAGCGCGGCGGCCAACGCCCGACGGGCCGCCTCGGTGGCCCGACCGTCGGCCGCTGGAGGATGCACCGCGATGACCAGAGCGGGCCCGTGCGGGCCGTCGAACCGGCCACCCACGCGGGCCCTGGAGGCGCCCGGCTTCACCCGTACGGCGACGGTGAGCGCATCGTCCATCGAGGCCAGCTCAGTGGCGTTCGGATTCCGACAGCAACACGCTGTCCGGTGTGCAGTGGGCGCAGGGGGTGAAGCCGAGTTCGACCGCCTCCGCGACGGGCAGCGGCTCGTGCTCCCGGCCGACCAGGTGCGGACACTCGGCGAGGTGGTAACGCGGTCGACCGTCGACGACCCGTACCTCGTCCGCGAGGCGGGCCACCCGGGCCGCCTGCTCAGCTGTGGTCTCCTCGGCCCCGGGCTCGTCGTCGTAGCCGTCGGCGAAGCTCAGCCGCTCGCGCGGCTCGGCCACCGGCGAGCCGGGTGGTTGCCGCCACCCGACGTCGCCGGTGTCCATGTCTGCCGAGGTCTGCTGAGTCGGTATGCCCGGCTCACGCCCGCCGCCGGCGCGACGCGCCTGGCCATCCGGGACGCCGCCGCTGGGAGCCGAGGCGCGGCCGGCCGCCTGGCGGGCGCCCGCGACAAGTGCCACGGCGGCCAGCAGGCTGGCCCCGATCGAGACGACAAGCAGCGGGCTGGAGCCACCGGCCAGGCCGAAGACCAGCAGCACCACCGCGACGAGGATGAGCGCGAGACTGATGACTATCATTGCTCACCCTCGCCGTGTCGTACCGATGAGGCAGGGCGGGTGATCGCCGCGCTGGCGGCAGTCACCGACCCGGTTCAGCGACCGGCCTCAAGCGCGCCGGAGCGGCCCCCGCCGTAGGATCCGGCGAGACCCGCCGCAGCGAGCCCGTTGCCGGCGGCCCGGGCACCCTCGCCGCGGGTCATCTCGGCCTCCAGGCCCTGACCACGGCCGTCGAGGTCACGCAGCTGGCTCTCCAGGTACGCCTTGAGCCGGGTGCGGTACTCCCGCTCGAACTGCTTGAGCTCCTCGATGTGCTTCTGCAGCGCGGTGCGCTTGGCGTCCAGGCCGCCCATGGCCTCCTGGTGCCGCTGCCGAGCGTCGCGCTCCAGCGCGTCGGCCTTGGCACGGGCCTCGCGGGTGACCTCCTCGGCCTTGGAACGGGCCTCGGAGAGCAGCTGGTCGGCCTCGCGGCGAGCGTCGGAGACGTGGTCGTCAGCGGTGCGCTGGGCCATCATCAGCACCCGCAGCGCCTGCTGCTCGCCGTCAGGGCCGGCCACGGCGCCACCGACGCCAACGGAGCGGACCTGCTCCAGCTCGGCCTGCATGGCGCGGGCGGCCTGCTCGGCGGCGGCCTTGTCGCGCTGCACCCGGTCGAGCTGGGCCTTGACGTCGTTCAGTTCGGCCGCCAGGCGGGCGTCGCCGCCGGGGCCTGCGGGGGCACCGCCCCGCCCACCGCGCTCCACCTGGGCGCGCAGTTCGTTGTTCTCCTCGATCAGACGGGCGAGTTCGCGCTCGACCTCGTCCAGGAAGGCGTCGACCTCCTCCTCGTCGTAGCCCCGCTTGCCGATCGGCGGCTTCTTGAAGGCGACGTTGTGGACGTCGGCCGGGGTCAGCGGCATCGAAACTCCTCGGGTCAGTTGCGGCCGCGATAGCGCGTCGGTCATCAGGCGGTCCTGATGATCGCCGGCTCTAACACAAACCTCATCAGCACGAACAGGATAACCAGGAGCACAAGGGAGGCCAGGTCGATGCTCACGGTACCAATTCGCAGCGGAGGGATCACACGCCTCAACGCCCGGAGCGGGGGATCAGTGACGCTCCACACGGATTCCAGTCCGGCTGACGCTCCCCGACCGGGCTGCCAGCGTCGGCCGTACTGCAACACCGCGCTCAGTACGAAACGGGCCAAAAGAACGATCAGGAAGATGTACGTGGTCAGGTAGAGAACCTGTAACAAGATCGACAACACGGTAGGCGACGTCCCTCAGGTCGGGCGGGTCAACTCAGGCTGAAGAACCCGCCCTCAGCGATCTTGGCCTTGTCCTCCGCGGTGACCTGGACATTGGCCGGTGAGAGCAGGAACACCCGGTTGGTCACGCGCTCGATCGTACCGCGCAGCCCGAAGGCCAGCCCGGCGGCGAAGTCCACCAGACGGCGGGCATCCGCCTCGTCCATCTCGGTGAGGTTGATGATCACCGGCACCCCGTCGCGGAAGTGCTCCCCGATGGTGCGCGCCTCGCGGTAGGTGGTCGGGTGCAGCGTGGTGATCTGGTAACGCTGCTCCTCCTCCGGCACCAACGCACGCTCGCGCGGCTGCACCTGCGGTGCCAGGGCGAGGTTGTCCCGGGTGTGGTACGTCAGCGCGCCCGACGGCTCGCCGGTGGACCGGGTGATCGACCGCACGCTGGACCGCTCGGCCCGTTCGGGGCGCTCGGACTCCAACCGCTCGGCCTCACCCAACCGGCCCGGCCGCTCGCTCAGCCGACCACGGTCACCCAGCCGTGGACGAGGTGCCGGCGGCTCCTCCGCCTCATCCTCCTCGTCGGCGAACTCCTCGGCGTACCGGCTCTGCCGGTAGCGCGACTCCCGGTAGCCACCCTTTTCGTAGCCACCGTCGTCGTAGGCCCGCTCGTCGTCCTCTTCGACAAGTCCGAGCCAGACCCCCGCCTTGCGCAGTGCACCCATCCCCGCGCCCTTCCCGTCCGCCGTGCGGCACACGCCCCCGCCGTGTCGCCTGTCGCGAGTGGACCATCCCTGCCCACCGGACAGGAACGGCAATCCCCCGACGCGCAATTCGCGTTGCACGTCACGCCCCCCGTCGCCGGGAAGGCCGTTCCCACAAACAACACTGATGTAATTTGCTTCCCTCGCGGCCAGGCTACCGCAGCGTGGGACGCATTCCGAGCAACGCGCTACCGACGCGGACATGTGTCGCGCCGTGACCGATCGCCGCCTCCAGGTCGCCGCTCATGCCGGCGGACAGTTCCGTGGCCTGCGGATGCTCCGCCCGCACCTGCGCCGCGACCGTGGCCAGCCGGGCGAACGCCCGCTCCGGCTCCCAGCCCAGCGGCGCCACCGCCATCAGGCCGGCCAGCCGCAGCCCACCGGCGGCGGCGACCGCCTCGGTGACCGGGCCGAGGCCGACGTCCGGATCGGCCGAGTCCGGCACGGCGCCGCCCCGTGCCGAATCACCGTCGATGCTGACCTGCACCAGCACGTCCAACGGCCGGTCCCGACCGACGGACGTGGCGGCCGCGTCCAACGCGGACGCCAACCTGACGCTGTCGACGGACTGGACCACGTCCGCGTACCGCAGCACCGACTTGACCTTGTTGCGCTGCAACCGGCCGACGAAATGCCAGCGCGGGGTGACCCCGGCGGCAGCGACCTGCGCCGCCTTGGTCGCCGCCTCCTGGTCACGGTTCTCCCCCACGTCGGTCACGCCGAGGCCGACCAACGTCACCACGTCGGCGGCCGGATAGGTCTTGGTGACCGCGATCAT
Source organism: Micromonospora sp. NPDC049891 (assembly GCF_040660295.1). NCBI lineage: Bacteria > Bacillati > Actinomycetota > Actinomycetes > Micromonosporales > Micromonosporaceae > Micromonospora > Micromonospora sp. NPDC049891. The sequence goes on along the minus strand of NZ_JBFAML010000024.1, from coordinate 6,832 downwards.
GGTCACCTCGGCCCGGTCCCGGCCCGCGGCGGCGCAGGCGTCGGCGATGCGGGAGCGTACGCGGGCGAGCCCGGCGGCGATCTCCGCGCGCCGGTCGGCTTCCGCCGGGGCTTGGCTGTCGGTCATCGGTGGTGTTCAGGACCCGTTCTTCAGGAAGTCGGGCACGTCCACGTCGTCGAAGAGCACCCGGCGCGGCGACTGCGGCGTGGCCGGAGCGGCCGGCGATGGCAGGACCGGCGTGCTCGGCTGCGCGGGCTGGTTCTGGTTGGTCTTGCGGGCCGGCTCGGCCGCCTTGTACGCCGGGGTGCCGCCGTCGAAGCCCGCCGCGATCACGGTGACCCGCACCTCGTCGCCGAGCGCGTCGTCGATGACCGCGCCGAAGATGATGTTCGCGTCCGGGTGCGCCGCGTCGGTGACCAGCTGGGCCGCGTCGTTGATCTCGAACAGGCCGAGATCGGAACCACCGGCGATGGAGAGCAGCACCCCACGGGCACCGTCCATGCTCTGCTCCAGCAGCGGGCTGGAGATGGCCGCCTCGGCGGCCTCGACCGCACGGTTCTCGCCGCGGGCGCTACCGATGCCCATCAGCGCGCTGCCCGCGCCGCTCATCACGCTCTTGACGTCGGCGAAGTCCAGGTTGATCAGACCCGGCGTGGTGATCAGGTCGGTGATGCCCTGCACACCGGAGAGCAGCACCTGGTCCGCCGTCCGGAACGCGTCCATCATGCTGATGTTGCGATCGCCGAGGGCCAGCAGCCGGTCGTTGGGAATGACGATCAGGGTGTCGCACTGGTTGCGCAGCTCGTCGATGCCGGCCTCGGCCTGCACCTGGCGGCGCTTGCCCTCGAAGGAGAACGGACGGGTGACCACGCCGATGGTCAACGCACCGAGCTTCCGGGCGATGTTCGCCACCACGGGCGCGCCGCCGGTGCCGGTGCCACCACCCTCACCGCAGGTCACGAAGACCATGTCGGCCCCCTTGAGGACCTCCTCGATCTCGTCGCGATGGTCCTCGGCGGCGTTCTTGCCGACGTCCGGATTGGCGCCGGCGCCCAGCCCACGGGTCAGTTCGCGGCCGACGTCGAGCTTGACGTCGGCGTCGCTCATCAGCAGCGCCTGCGCGTCCGTGTTGATCGCGATGAACTCGACGCCCTTGAGCCCAACCTCGATCATCCGGTTGACGGCGTTGACGCCGCCACCCCCGATGCCGACGACCTTGATGACCGCCAGGTAGTTGTGCGGAGGTGTCATCTCCGGTCCTTTCCCTTCGAGATCGGCTACTCCCCGACCGGCTACGGCCTGGCCGGACCGACGGTCGACGCAGCTACCACCACCGAGGTTGAGAGGTAAACCCTCACCCTCTACTAGAGGGTTAGAGTTATGTCAACCACTGATCCTCTTCGGGGCAACGTAAGCGCAGCCGAGCGATGAGCCAAGGACCTCTCCGGCGTGTCGCCGGTGTAGCGAGACGGGTCACCACTGACCGGCCGCTCACCGGAAGGTGACCACGTCCGGCGCGCTCACGTCGATCCGGGCCGCGTCCTGGTCGAGCAACGCGGTGGCCACCCGTGCCTTGTCCGCGCCACGGGTCGCGTCGCCCCAGAACACAGTACGGTCGTCCTGCAACTTCAGGCTGATCCGCGCCAGACCCTCGACACTGAGCTCGACCAGCTGGTCGAGCAGCTCCGGGGTGAGCGCACCGAGCACCTCCAGACCGGCCTGGGTGTCCGGATCCTCCGGACCCGGCGTGGCCAGCCGTACCAGCGGCAGGCCGCCCGGGCGCTGCGGAACCGTCCGGAACACCACCCCGGCGGCGTCGACCACCGCGAACTGCTCGCCGCGCGGCACCACCGCCACACCCGTACGCTCGGTCAACCGCACCACCAACGCGTCCGGCCAGTCCCGGGTCACGGTGACCCGTTCCACCGGCGGCAGCGCACCGATCCGGCCGGCCAGCGCGGCCAGGTCCACCCGGGCCAGCGGAGCACCGTCCGGCACCCCCGCCGCGTCCCGCACCTGCACCGCCGTCACCAGCTCGGCGCCTTCCACCCGCACCTCGCGTACCCCGAACAGGCCGGTGCCCAGCAACGTCCACGCCACCAGCCCGGCCACCGCGAGCAGGCCACCGGCCACCGCCCAGGGCAGCGCCGCGCGCATCCGGCGACGCCGGGCCCGGGCCATGAACCGCCGGGTGGAGGCGGGTACCGCGTCGCTGCCGGCGCGTACCAGCTGCCACCTGCGGACGGGGCGACGCCCCGCACCACCGTCCACACCGGTGCCGCGCCCCCGGGCCGGGCCGGGACTCATTCCGCGACGGGCGCCGCGCCGTCCACGCCGACGACCCCGGGGATACTGCCCCCGATGCTCGTCGACCCGCCGGCCGCCCCACCGGCGACGGTGCCGGTCAGCGTCTGCGCACCGGCGGTACGCGCCGCCAGCGCGGCCAGCAGCTCGTCGCCCATCAGCGAGATCGGCGGGGCACCCATCGTCACCACCACGTCACCGGAACGGGCCCGACGGGCCACCTCAGCCGGCGCGGCCTCCCACGTGTCGACGAAGACCTTCCGCTCCGCCGGCAACGACACCGCCTCGACAAGCGCCGTCGAGCCCTCGCCCGGGGCACGCTGCTCGCCCGGCCCGAAGACCTCCAGCAGCACCAACTCGTCGGCGATCGCCAGCGCCTCGGCGATCTCCGCCTGCAACTCCCGGGTCCGGTAGACCCGGTAGGGCTGGAAGACGACGATCAGCCGACCGTCGCCGGCCACCTCGCGCAACGTCCGCAGGGCCAGTGTCATCGAGGTCGGGTGGTAGGCGTACTCGTCGTAGACCAGCACCCCGTCGACGACACCCTTGCGCTCGAAGCGACGGCGCACCCCCGGGAAGGCCGCCAACGCGGCCTCCGCCGCCGGCAGCGGCAACTCCAGCAGGTACGCGGCCAGCACCGCCGAGGCGCTGTTCAGTCCCATGTGGCGGCCCGGCACCGGCAGCCGGAACTCGCCGAGCGAACGACCGTCGACGTGGGCGAGGTAGCGCACCCCCCGCGCCGAGGAGGCCATGTCGGTCAGCCGCAGGTCGGCGTCCTCGGCCTCCCCGTAGGTGTACACCCGACGCCCCTCGGCGCGCAGCGTCGCCGCCAGCCGCCGGCCACCCGCGTCGTCGGCACAGGTGATGACGAAGCCGTCCGGATCGGTGAGCCGGGCGAATTCGGCGAAGGCGGCCTCCAGGTTGGCCAGGTCGCCGTAGGTGTTCAGGTGGTCCGCCTCGACGTTCGTGATGATCGAGACGAACGGGCGGTAGATGAGAAAGGAGCGGTCGCTCTCGTCGGCCTCGACCACGAAGTACTCGCCGGTACCGTGGTGCGCCCCGGAGCCCCCCTCGGAGATCTCCCCACCGATCACGAAGGACGGATCCGCACCCGCCTGCTGAAGCACCATGGTGACCATGGAGGTGGTGGTGGTCTTGCCGTGGGTACCGGCGACGGCCACGGTACGGCGACCGGTCATCGCCGCCGCGAGGGCCTCCGAGCGGTGCAGCACCCGCAGCCCGCGCCGCCGCGCCTCGACCATCTCCAGATGGTCCGCGGGGATCGCCGAGGAGTACACGACCGTGTCGACCCCGTCGAGGTTCGCCGTCTCATGCGTCATGTGGATGGTCCCGCCGAGCGCCCGAAGGCCGGCCAGCGACGGCCACTCGCGCAGTTCGCTACCGGAGACCGGCAGGCCCCGGGTGAGGAAGAGCCGGGCCAGCCCGCTCATGCCGACCCCACCCACACCGATCAGGTGAATGTGGCCGAGATCCTCGGCGGTCAGCGTGCCCGCCGGGCTGAACGTGGTCATCGGGTCACCGCCTCGTAGACGAAGTTGAGCAGTGCCTCGTCGCCGTCGCGCCGCCCGTAGGCGGCCGCGGCGGTACCCATCGCGTGCAGCCGCTGCGGGTCACGGATCAGCGGGATCACCGTGCGTTCGAGCCAGTCCGGCGTCACCTCGGCGTCGTCGACGAGCAGGCCACCACCGGCCTCGACCACCGGCAGCGCGTTGCGCTTCTGTTCCTGGTTGCTGTGCGGGTACGGCACATAGATGGTCGGCAGCCCGATCGCGGCCACCTCGGCGCAGGTCATCGCCCCGCCCCGACCGAGCATCAGGTCCGCCGCCGCGTACCCGGCGTCCATGTCGGACAGGTACGGCAGCGTCACGTACGGCACCGGCAGGTCGGTCGGGACCGACACCGGCTCGTTGCGGGCACCGATCACGTGCAGCACCTGGACGCCGTTGCGCGCCAGCTCCTTCGCCGCTCCGGCGACCGCGAGGTTGATCGACCGGGCGCCCTGCGAACCACCTGCGACGAAGAGCACCGGCAGGTCGGGGCGGAGCCCGAAGTGGGCCCGCGCGGCATTGCGCATCGCCACCCGGTCGAGCCCGGCGATGCTACGCCGCAGCGGCACGCCGACCACCCGGGCATCGCGCAGCGACTCGGCCTGCGCCGGTTGATGCGGGAAGCCGACCGCGACGTGCTTTGTGAACTTCATGCCCAATCGGTTGGCCACCCCCGGGGGCACGTTGACCTCGTGGATCACGATTGGCAGTTCCCGCCGCCAGGCGGCCAGGTAGGCCGGCACCGAGACGTACCCACCGAAGCCGACCACCACGTCGGCGCGTACCTCGTCGATGACCTTGCCCGCGGCGCGGGCCGCGGTCCACATCCGGCCCGGGGTACGGACCAGGTTCATGTTTATCGACCGGGGCAACTGGTAGGCCGGGATGTTCCGCAGGTCGTAACCGGCCGGCGGAATCAGCTCGTTCTCCAGGCCCTTCGGTGTGCCGAGGCAGGTGATCCGGACGCCGGGGTCGTGCCGGCGCAGGCAGTCGGCGAAGGCGAGCAACGGGTAGATGTGCCCCCCGGTGCCACCTCCTGCGAGCACCACCGAACGCAGCGGACCCATCAACGTCTCCTCTCGTCCGCCGACCCGCCGCGACCCCGGCCGTCCCGGGTGCCACGCGGTGCGGCCTGGTCGTCCCTGCGCCGCTTGCGTGCCTGGGGCACGGAACCCCGGGCGGTCGACGGCGGCGCCACGCGGCGCCGCCGGCCGGGAAGCGGCGGCAACGGTGCCCACACTAGTCGGACCCACCGGGCCGGCGGACGGGCATGCAGGGCCCGCGCCGCATCCGGTTCCGCGCGGGCGAACGAGGCCAGCATGCCGACCGCCGCGAGGGTGACCACCAGGGCACTTCCGCCGTCGGAGATGAAGGGCAGCGGCACACCGGTCAGCGGCAGCAGCCCGATCACCCCACCGATGTTGATGAACGCCTGACCGACGAGCCACGCGGTGGCCCCCGCCGCGGCCAACCGACGGAACGGGTCCTCGACCCGCCGGGCGATGCGCAGGCCGGTGTAACCGAGCACGGCGAAGAGGGTGACCACCACCGCGCAGCCGACCACCCCGAGTTCCTCGGCGATCACCGCGAAGATGAAGTCGTTCTCCGCGGCCGGCAGCCACGCCCACTTGGTCCGCCCCTGGCCCAGCCCGGTGCCGAACCAGCCGCCGTTGGCGATGGCGTACCGGGCCTGGACCATCTGGTAGCAGAGCTGCTCCTTGCAGGCGTCCAGCGGCGGCGGACTGAAGAAGACGGTGAGCCGGGCCAGCCGGTAGTTCTCCTCACCCCGTACGCCGGAACCGGCACCGAGCGAGGCCACCGCGACCAGCAGGCCGATGCCGAGCAGCCCGATGGCGCTGAGCGCGGCGAAGACCCGCAGCCGGACCCCGGCCGCCCAGAGCAACCCGACGACCAGGGCCAGCAGGCAGAGCATGCTGCCCAGGTCGTTGTAGCCGACCAGGACGAAGAGCAGCCCCACCACCGGGAAGAGCGGCGTGGCCAGTTCCCGCCACCAGCCCAGCGCCGCGCCCTTGCGGGCGAGCACGTGCGCACCCCACAGCACCAGCGCGAACTTCGCCAGCTCCGAGGGTTGCAGACTGATCCCGCCGATGTACAGCCAGAGCAGCTCGGCCTCCAGCGGGCCGATCTTCGCGTCGCCGTTGGTCAGCCGCCCGTACGCGACAAGCAGGTTCAGCAGCACCAGCAGACCCACCGCGACCGCCAGGGTCGGCCGGCCCAGGGCCCGGTAGGTGCGCGCCGGCAGGCGTTGGCAGGCCCAGAAGGCCACGATGCCGATCACCGCGAAGATCGCCTGCTTGGTCAGCGACGCCGAGGCGTTGCCGCCCTGGGCGTAGTCCCGCACGCTGGTGGCCGAGAAGACCATCGTCAACCCGATAAGCAGCAGCAGCCCGGCGCTGGCCAGCAACAGGTGATAGGAGGCCAACGGCCGGGACAGCAGGCCCCGCAGCGCCGCCAGCGACCCCACCGCGTCCAGCCCACGCCACGGGCCGTCGGCGTCGGCGCCGGCACCCGTGGTGGAGCCACGCGGCGCGCCGGTACCGCCGGAGGACCCCTCCCGTCCGGCTCCGGATCCCGTCGTCGTCGAGCCGGCGGGACGCGCCGGATCAGCCCTGCCCGATCCGCGGGGCGTGCCGCCGTCGCCCGGCCGCGCCGTGGCGGCCCCCGCGCCTCGACCGCCGCTCAGCCGCCGCCCCGGCACCCCGCCGTCTGTTTCTCGCGCCTCCCCCACAGCGCCATCATCGCCGCTGCCGGCACCCGGCACCGCCGCTATCGCCCACTCGGCGTGTCGCCCTTGCGCCAACCACCCTCCGCTGTCCCACCATCACCCATCCCAACCACGTTGATCAAGAAGTTTGGGGGGGGGTGCAGGGGGGGGGGGGGGCCCCCGCACCAATGAGGATAAAAGGGTTTAGGTGATGGGGGGTGTGGGTGGTTTGGAG
>NZ_JBFAML010000023.1:0-101183 GCF_040660295.1 Micromonospora sp. NPDC049891 | reverse complement strand
GTCGCGGGGGAGGGGTCGTCCTCAGTGTCTCACCCCTCTTTCTGGATGTGGATCGCCGGCGCAGCCGTCGTTGTCCTGATCGTCCTCTGCAACATTATTCCCGACCCGCCCGAACCCAAGTCATCGTTCCCCGTCGAGAATGGCACGCGACCGGTAGGATCGAATGACGCCGCTGTCCTCGCGGCGGCACTTGGTGGACTGCAAAACTGCGCGAAGGCCCCGGTGTTGCAACCCCAGAATTGCCCCCAGCGGGTCGGGGACTGGTGGACCGGCGAGGCTACCAACGTGACATGGCGGATCCACGGGGTGCCCGGCGACGGTGCCGTCATCCACTACAACGGCGAGGAAGGCCGCTTCCACGTTCTCGGCACTGCTGTCCTGACGGCGTCCTACGAGACTGCATCCGGCCCTGACCTCAAGTTGAGGGTCATCGAGTTCTGGGCCCGAGTCGAGTGGACCGCAGGGAAAGCAAAGCTAGCAGAACTGAGAAACTACGACGATACGCCCAGGCCGGCTATCGAGAAGCGCAATCCGCAAGTCCCTGATGAGCTCGCTCTGTCTCTAGTGAAGACCGCCTTTGAGAGATGTGTAAAGACAAAGAAGTCTAAGCTGCCTCCAGAATGTCCTGACATCAATTCTGGCGCCGGGTCAGGCAAGATCAGTTGGAAGCTCAATGGCGACCCCTCCATCAACGCCAAGCCACGCTTCGAGTCGTCAACGGGGCTTATCCACGTCGACGGCAATTACTCGGTGACGGCGTCGTACAGCCAACTGTTTTTCGGAGCAACATCCCAACCAGCCAGCGGAAGGTACGACGCCATCTTGTCCGTCGATGACGGGAAGCCGCAGGTGCTGCGCATCAACAAGGCATAGCATCTCGTTGATGACCGATAACTGGGGGTGGTCAGCGATCGGCGCCCGGCGCGCTGGTTCGGGCGAGGGCGGCGGTCAGGGCCGCGTCGATGAGGCTGGCGGACTCCGCCGGCTCGTGCTGGTCGGTCTGAATACGCAGATCGAAGTCGTCGGGATCGCTGGCCTGTAGGTCGGTGAGGGTTTCGTCCCAGGCGGTCAGCCGGGCGTCGACGTCGGGGCTACCGCGGTGGCGGGCGCGTCGCGCGGTGACGTCCCGCGGGCACCACAGCAGCACCCGCAGCCAGGTCGCGGGGTACGCCCGCAGCGCGCGTACCCCGGCGACCTGACCCATGTGCACGACGGGAACGTCGCCGGTGGCGAAGGCGGCGGCGAGGCCGGGCCGGTCAACGACGTACCGGTTGTTGTACCGGGCATTCTCGTAGACGACCAGGTCGCGGGCTCGCATCTCGGCCAGCTCCTTCTCGGTCGCGAGCCGGTACCCAGGACGATCGCCGTACTCAGTGGCGATCTTGAGCTTTTCGAACAGCACGTACCGGTGATCGAGGCCGGTCAGGGCCTCGCTGATGGTGTCCTTACCGGCGGCGGGCGGACCGTAGAGGACTATCGCTGGAGGGTTCACGCCGGTGAGATTATCCGGCCGACCAGTGCCGCCTGTTCCTCGATCGGCCGCACGGCACCTGTCCCATTGTCAATGACGAGGTGGTTCCACGCCGGCCGCAGGGCCAGGTCGATCGCGCCGCTGTAGGCGTTCCAGTGGTTCAGCTTCCAGCTGTCGCGCGCCGCGTCGCGGCTGGCCAGACGCCGGTACATCGACTCGATGTCCGCGTCGACCCAGATGGTGGCGACCCTGATCTGCGATGCGGTGAACCGGCTTCTCATCCTGTCGAGCCATCGCGGGTCCGGTGCCTCCCGCAGCAACGGGGCGGTGACGATCGTGGAGGTGCCGTGCCTCAGCTGGTCGAAAGCGGCGTTGAGGAGGCATCGGTACTCGATCGGCCGGACAGCCGCCAGATAGGTGTCGCTGTGTCGGTCGTTCGGATCCCCGCCGAGTGCACGCAGTAGTTCTTCCGTCATCGGCCGGGTCAGCGTGTCCTTGTCGAGCAATGGCCACCCGGTCAGGGCCGCGAGCAACTCGCCCAGCTGCGTCTTCCCGCTGCCCGCGTAGCCGCCGACGACGACCAGCAGCGGAGCCTCCCGAGGTCCTCGCCGCCACCGGGCGTCGTGGGCGTCGAACACCCGTTGTTCCAGCAGGCTGAGGTCTACACCTGCTGGATCGCTGCCGCAGGCGCCGGTGACGGCGCTCTCCAGTACCTCCTGCATGATGCTGACCGGCGGCGGACCGGCCGCCTGCTCGTCGGCTTCTATGCGCGGCGCGGCCACGGCGGTCTCGTGGTGCCGTATGTCGCCGGTGCGAGCGACAGCCGTTACCGCGCCCCACCGTTTCCGGCGGGCCGCCTCCGCTCTTTCCTGCTGATACCGCCGCTCCAGCTCGCGGTACTGCCGGTAGGTGGCGAGCAACTCCCCGTCCGCGTGCAAGAGGGAGTCGCAGCGGCTCCAGAACGTCTCGTCCACCACCTGGGCGCCGGCTTCGACACCGGCGATGGTGCTGCGGGACATCGGAATCGCGTCGGCGAGGTCGTGCTGTCGAAGCCCTCGCAGGGTGCGCCACGTGGCCAGCTGGCGACCCAGGGTCTTCTTCGCATCCCGCATTCGCTGCGCGTCGCTCATGATCCACCTTCGCGTGGACGGTCCTGTGTCGAATCTTCGCGTCGGCAGTGTTCGACACAACGCGATCCGACGATAACTGAAACCCGACATCGATCGCTGCGACGGCAGAACCCACCGGTACGGCGGACGGCCCGCTACTCCGGAGGATCTCGGTCGCAGCCGGTGGTGCGAGCAGCTGCTTTCACCACCTACCAGGGGAGGCAGGGTTGCGAGTCTGGCTCGGCAGTACCAACGGGCAGTCCGATACAGGCCCGCAGGGTGGGTTGCTGTGGTCATTCGTGGCACCAGCCGTGGTGGTGGCGGTTATCGGTCTGGGCGTCGCGTTCTGGGCGGTGACGCTGCCGGCAGGGCCCGTTCCGGTCATGGCTTGGCTGGTGCTGATGGTCGCGGCCGGTGCCTGCGTCGTGATCGTCGCGGGCGCTGCGGTGCGCGCTCGTGGGATGGCCCGGTCCTTTGCCCCCAACGTGGTGGCCGTCGCGCCTGCTGCGGGTCTGCCGGTGGTGGTGGCGCAGCAGGAGGTGTATGTCGGCCTTGCGCGCCGGTTGCAGGGTCTGGTGCATCGGGAGATCCAGCTGCTGGACGTGCTGGAAGGGCAGGTCGAGGATCCTGATCTGCTCAAGGGCCTGTTTCAGGTGGACCATCTGGCGACCCGTATCCGCCGCTATGCCGAGAACCTCGCGGTGGTGGGCGGGGCCGTACCACGGCGGCAGTGGAGCAGGCCGCTGCCGCTGATGGAGGTACTGCGTTCGGCGATCGCCGAGGTGGAGCACTACGCGCGAGTGCGGGTGGTGCCTCCGGTGGAGGGCACCGTACGCGGGCACGCCGGCGCTGACGTGGTGCATCTGCTGGCCGAGTTGATCGAGAACGCGACCGCGTTCGCGCCTCCGCAAACGGAGGTGACGGTGCGCGCACGACGTGTGGCGGCCGGGGTGGCCGTCGAGGTCGACGACCGGGGCCTGGGGATGGCTCATGCGGAGCAGGATCGGGTGAACGCGTTGCTGGCGGACCCGGGCCGGGTGGAGGTCGCGGATCTGCTGCGTGACGGCCGTATCGGGATCTGGGTGGTCTCGGCGCTGGCCCGCCGGCATGGCATCGCCGTCAGGGTGCAGAACAACGTCTACGGCGGGGTGCAGGCGGTGGTCATCCTGCCGGTGGACCTGCTCGGGGATCGGACGGCCGACCAGCCGGCCGCCGCGGACGCAGGTCGCTCCTCGTCGCGCGGGGGACCGGCAGGTATCTCATCACCCACGGTCGGTGTCGCGGTTATCCCGGCCAGCGCACTGCACCCTTCGCCGCCGAGTGCGGGGCAGGCGCAGGGGGCGCCCCGAGGCGGCTTGCCGGCGAGACACGACGCCACGACTGCCGGGCACATGCAGGAGGCGAGCGGGACACGCCCGGCGCTGCCTCGCCGCGAGCGGCAGGCGCATCTGGCGGCACCGCTGCGGGAGCACCGTTCGGCAGCGGTGAACCAGCCGTCCGGTGAGCACAGCCCGACGCTGATGGCGGACTTCCTGCGCGGCGCCGCTTCCGCCGACGCCGAGCAGCACAGCGGGCGGCCGGGTTCATGACCACTGACCGTGTGATGTCGAGAAGAGGAGTGTGTGCGATGACTGGTAGTGCGTCCGGATCGGAACTGGCCTGGCTGCTGTCCGGCCTGGTGGAACGGGTGCCGCATACCCGCAGCGCGTTGCTGCTGTCCTCCGACGGGCTGCCTCGCGCGGCCCACGGGATGGCCGACGACAGCGCGGACCATCTGGCGGCGATCGCCTCCGGCCTGTTCTCGCTGACCCGCAGCGCCGCGGACCGGTTCGACGCGGGCTCCGGCGTACGGCAGGTGGTGGCCGAACTCGACGAGACGCTGCTGTTCGTTACCGCCGCGGGCGATGGCGCGGTCCTGGCGGTGCTGGCAGGCAGACAGGCCGATGTCAGCGTACTCGGCTACGAGATGTCCCAGATGGTCAAGAGCGTGCGGCCGTACCTGGCGACACCCGCCCGGGGCACCGTACTGCCGTCCCCCGCCCTGCGATGACGGCCGGCGGCGCGCATCAGGAGGCGTGGCTCGACGAGGCGGCTGGACGTCTGGTGCGCCCGTACACGGTCAGCGCGGGGCGGACCCGACCCACCACGGCGATGGAGTTGCTGTCGTGGGTGGTGGCCACCGGCGTACGGCCCAGGGGCCGGTTGGAGCCAGACCACGACGTGGCGCTGAGGCTGTGCGGCGCGGCGACCACAGTCGCCGAGGTCGCAGCCCGGATGAGGCTGCCGGCGGCGGTCACGAAGGTGGTGTTGTCGGACCTGGTGGCGGTCGGCGCGGTCCGCACCCGCCCACCCAGCCCCGCCGCCGACCCCACCGACCGAACGATCCTGGAGAGACTCCTTGCCGGCCTACAACAGCGACTCTGACCACCTCCCGCACGCCCTCAAGATCCTCATCGCGGGCGGGTTCGGGGTCGGCAAGACCACCTTCATCACCGCCACGAGCGAGATCACGCCGCTGCGTACCGAGGAACTGCTCACCGCCGCCGGCACCGGCGTCGATGACCTCGCCGGGGTGGAGGCGAAGACGACCACCACGGTGGCGTTGGACTTCGGTCGCATCACCATCGACCCCGCCACCATGCTGTACCTGTTCGGCACACCCGGGCAGGACCGGTTCTGGTTTCTGTGGGACGAACTGTGCCACGGCGCGCTCGGCGCGGTGGTCCTGGTCGACACCCGCCGCCTGCCGGACTGCTTCGCCGCCGTGGACTTCTTCGAGTCCCGCCGGATGCGATTTCTGGTCGCTGTGAACGAGTTCGACGGCGCCCACCGCTATGAACCGCACGAGGTACGCCAGGCCCTAGGGCTGCGCCCCGAGGTGCCAATCGTGACCTGCGACGCCCGCCACCAACGGTCCGCGACCGTCGTGCTGTTGACGCTCGTGCAGACCCTGCTCACCCACCCCGCCCGGACCCACCCGATACAGGCAGGCAACCCGACATGACCGACAGCTTCGAACCTCCACCCCTTACCCCGCCCGACTCGCAGGCCCCACAACGACTCCAGCGCCTTCGCGCGCTCGGCCTCGGCCGACCGGAACGCGACTTCGACGACTTTGCCCGCAACCTCGCCGACATCACCGACATGCCCTGGGCGATGGTGAACTTCCTCGACGAGCACGGCCAGTTCTTCGCTGGCCTCTACACCGGCCGTAGCACCCCGCCGGGACTGTCGGCGCCCACCCCAGTCGAACCGGGCCGCCGCATGTCACGAGAGCAGGGCTTCTGCCCCCACGTGGTGCACCGCCGCCGCGCCCTGGTCCTCGACGACGTCTGCGCTTACCCCCGATTCGCCGGCAACCCGGTCGTCGACCAGCTCGGCATCCGCACCTACATGGGCGCTCCACTGATCGACCACACCGGCACCACCCTCGGCACGATTTGCGTCGTCGGCACCGAACCCCGCACCTGGGGCCAAGAAGGGCTCACCACCATCAAAGCCTGGGCCGCTGACCTGTCCACCCGCATCAACCAGCGCGACCACCACCCCCGATAGCCGGGACACCAGCCCGAACACGCCACCGACCCCACGGGACATCCCCACCTCGTCGTGCCGCCCCGACCGGCGGCACACCCGTTCGGAACTGCTTGTGACAGCACCCCCACCACGGGCCTTCTGCCTGCGGCGTACCCCGCCGCCACCACTGGCGGACGCCGTGGGCGACTCACGAGGAGATCGGCAGATGGTCAACGGCTACCGCCTTACCCCCCGTCACACCCACCTGCGCGACACCGTCCGCGCGTTCGCCGAGACCGAGATCGCACCCCACGTCCCGCAACTGGAGGCGTCCCGGGCTGTGGCACACGACCTGTCCCGACACATCGCCCGCCAGGGCTGGCTCGGCGTCACGATTGACCCCACCTACGGCGGACTCGGACTCGGCCACCTCGCCAAAACGATCATCATTGAGGAACTGTCCCGCGTCTCGGCCGCCATGGGCGCCATGATCCAGGCATCCCACCTCGGCACCGCGAAGATCATCCACTTCGGCAGCGACCACCAGAAACAGACCTGGCTACCCGCTATCGCCGCCGGCACCTGCCTGCCCACCATCGCCGTCACCGAACCCGGATCCGGCAGCCACGTGCTCGGCATGACCACCACCGCCGTCCGCGACGGCGACGACTACCTCATCACCGGCACCAAAACCTTCGTCGGCAACAGCCACATCGGCGACCTGCACGGCGTCGTGGCCCGCACCGGACCCGGCTCCCGTGGCCTGTCCGCGTTCCTGATCGAAGCCGACCGCACCGGCGTACACCTCACCCCACATCAACCCGCGATGGGACTACACGGCTTCAGCTTCGGCGAGATCGTCTTCGACAACTGCCGCGTCCCCGCGGCCAACCGGCTCGGCGCCGACGGCGACGGTCTCGACGTCGCTTACTCGTCCAGCATCCTGTACGGCAGACCCAACCTCGCCGCCGTCGCCCTCGGCCTGCACCAGGCGATCCTCGACACGACCGTCGCCTACACCACCAGCCAGCACCGATACGGCGATTCGCTAGCCCACCTACCAGTCGTCACACAGCGCCTCGGCACCATCCAATCCCGGCTGATGACCGCCCGACTGGCCGTCTACCACGCCGCCCACCTGCTCGACACCGGACAACCCTGCGACGCCGAACTCATCAACGCCAAACTGATTAACGCCGAGTACGCCATCGACTCCGCCCGCACCGCCATGGAGATCCACGCCGCGCACGGCCTACACCCCCAGCGATCACCCTTGGAGCGCTACCTCCGAGACGCCCTGCACATCTTTGCCCCGGCCGGAACCTCCGACATCCAACTCCTCCGGCTCGCCGAACACGCCCTCGGCACGACCACCCCACCCTGGTCCGCCCGCTTCAAAACCCCCGCACTCCGCCGAGCCGCAATGAGCGTGACGCGGTGACACCCGCGCTGGCTACGACAGCGTGTCGCCTCTTTACATCCACCTACGACCTCGGCCAGCACCAGCACCGACACGCTGCCGGTGCTGGCCGACTACCTCCGCACGCGACTCGGTTCGCCGCCGCTGCGCCCGCCCGTGGCCGTCAGCTTCGACGTCGACGACACCAGCACGAGCCTCGCCCATGGCGTCAGAGCAGGCAGCAGCGAGTCACCACTCTCATATCCACGACCGAGAACAACGATGAGGAACACCCGTGACTCCGCTCCGTACGCCAGCCTCCCCAGGACGACCGCGGACCTCCCGAACGGTACGACTGACGGCGGCGTTGGTCTCCCTCACCATCGCCATGACACCAGTCCTTACCTACCCGATCCACACCGGCCCGCACCATCGCACCGCTGACGCGACGCAGATCCCCGCAGGCAGGGACGCGGCCTCCGACGGTGGGGACATTGCCGCTCCGTCGCAGATGCCCCCGGCCGCGACCAGCACGCCATGGGTTTCGGCAGGCCCGGTGCTGACCCGTCTGGCCAGCAGCCTTAGCACCGCACCCGCCGACACCACCAGCGGCAGATACCAGTACGTCGAACGCCGCACCTGGTACCGCGACATCACCGGCCCACCTGGACCGGCCGGATGGCCCCAGCGCATCCGCGTCGACCAACTCTGGCGCACCGACGACGCCGCGAACGGCCGGCAGGTCAGCACCCAGATCAGCACCACCGGCTGCACCCCCGACGGTCCAGACCACAGCTGGACAGGCCAGAGCGGGGGCGACCGGTTTGACCAGCCACCACCGACCAGAGCCGCTGACCTGCGGTCCCACCTGCTCCTCACCGTCGGCCCCGACCGGGACCGCCCGGTGCACATCATCGGCGGCGTCGCGATGCTCTACGAACGTCACGCACTCACCCGCCCGGTCCGTGCCGCGCTCCTCCGGCTCCTTGCCGAGCAACCCGGCCTCCTCGTTCAAACCGGCGTCACCGACCGCGTCGGGCGGACCGGCGTTGATCTAGCCCTCCCGTACACCGATCGTTCCGGCGTGGCACGACGCGACGTCCTCACCATCGATCCGAACACCGGCCAGCTCCTCGCGGCCTTAACCACCATCACCGGTCCCGTCCCACCGTCGGATCCGCGCATGGGGCCCCACGCCCGAGACGCGATCGTCGCTGAGGCCGACGGCTTCCGGCTTTACACCGACAGCCGCCGCACCCCGGACACCCGCACCCCGCCGGCAGGCTGCCAACACCCTGTCCCCAAGAGGCAGCCGACGTGAGGGTGCGCATCCGTGGGCTTACTTGATCCGGCTGGCCGCGAGCCGCACGGCCTCACGCCGTAGCCCGCGTGTCCGCCGGACAAATTCATGGGCCCGGCAGTTCCGCTCGGCTTCGGCAGTCAGCGCAGCCCAGCTTGGCGTAGCAGGTCCCGCAGCCCGTACCCGTCATCAACGACGACATCCGGCTCGAACCCCGACGTGGGCACCGCCCGGGCGGTGCGCGACGAGCGCATCAGGATCGCCGCCCCGGCTCCGGCGTGGCGGGCACAGGCGATGTCACGGTCGATCATGTCGCCGACGAACCAACACTTCCCAATCGGTACGCCGATCGTGTCCGCCGCGCGCCAGGCCAGCTCGGGGTTCGGCTTGCGTACCCCGATCTCGTCGCTGTACAACTCGGCGTCGAACAGCGCCCCGAGACCTACCGAGGCGAGGAAGTCCCGGTGCGCGGCCCCGCTGATCGCGTTGCTTACCACCACCATCGGCATCCCACCCGCCGCCGCGGCCTGTAGTGCTTCGGTGATGCCGTCGCGTACGGTCCAGTTGTCGCCCCACGCCCACGCGTAGCTCAACGACACCGCCTCCGCCCGCACGGCAGCCCGCGCCGCCTCCGGCCACCCCACGGTGATGAACTCGTCCCAGACTTGGTCGTGGCTCGCCTCCCGAGGACCCCGCTCGCGGCTGGTGTCATCGCGCCAGCGCGAATACCGACGGGCTCCGTCGGTGATGTCCCGGACAATCGTGTCGACCGGGACGGCGTGTCCCGTGAGGGTGTGCAGCCGCTGAACCAGGTCAGGTGGAAGGGGCCGCTGGTGGCGGGGCGACTCGACGAGAACGCCACCGAAGTCCAGCAGCAGCGCCGCAGGCGGAAACAGCATCATGCGTCCATCGTCGCCGCAACAGGCGCCGTGCGCGGGCAGAAGACGCGTAGCTCACGGACGGTCACGGTGCCCCGGCGTACGTAAGCGCTGAGCCCATCGGGTGTGGGCCCGGCTTGGTGGCCGGGCCCACACGCGTGGGTTACTCCTCCTCTGGGTCCTGTTGGTCCTCGTTGCGGTCGACGGCCCGATCGGCGCGGTCGGGGAATCCGTCCTGCGCAGTCGGCGAGTGCGGGTCTCGCTCGGCCGCCTCGCGGATCCGGTCGGCCGCCTCGCGGGTCATCGGGGTCTCCTTCGGCATGGTGTGCACCTCCCTCCGGGAAGCACCGGCATGCGCGCACGCCAGTCGCTACCGACAGAGGTTCACGGGCGTGCGCGCACGTCAGGGACACGAGTGAGCGGCGTTTCTCGGCGCGGTGACCACGTCGCACGCGGGGTACACCGCAGGCCCTCGAACTTCCCGTCCGGGGAAGTGGCCGCGCCCCGCCCCAGCACGGGGTTCGGGACGACACGTCTCATTGATAGGTCCGCGATCGAGGCGGGCCCGGCCGCTGTCGGGCGTTCCACCTTGCCGCCGGGGAATGCCGGCCAGCGCGTGGACCATCACCTCGCTGGCTCCCGACACGGCCCGATGCGTGGACCGCACCCCTGATGCTCACCCCGCCGCAGGCCGCCGTCAAGGATCTGACCTGCGAGTTCCTGAGTCGTCCGCTTCGGCTACCGACCCGGTTGGGCCGTTGCCCGGCGGGCCGCGTCCTGCGCGGACTTTCCGAACTGAATTTTGCTGCCGGCCAGCAGCAGCCATGCCGGGTACGGGCCGCGCTGCTGCCGGACGAAGACCACCTCACCCCCAACGGTGGAAATGATCGCCAGCGCGGCGAAGGTGAGAACTTTCAGCCACGCCTGCCCGCCAGCCGAATGTGGCCTATGTGAACACCCGTCTGATCGACAACGCTGGCGACGTCCGCCGGGAGCTCCTTCTGCATCAGGCGATCCCGCTCGGGCCGCGCCTGCGGACGCTGCAGCCCGGCGAGCGCCTCGGCGCATCCGCGACTGGGTCGCCAGGAATTCCTTGTCGTGTCGTCGTGCCTCCGACGTCCGGATTACCGCCAGCCGTCCAGAACGAGGGGTCGGCCGTCGCTGAAAGCTTGAATACAGGCTGTGGTGTACGGGTAGGTGTTCATGGGCAGCAGCGATATCGGGAACCATTCGATCTTGGCGCATTTGTGCGGTTCCGCATTGGTTGGTTCGCCCTGCTGGCGAGGGTTGTGGGTGGCGGTGAAGACGAGGCCGACGCGGGCGTGTCCGGAGGGGTTGCGGTGGTGCACCGTGGTGACGAGCTGTAGTTCGTCCGGGGAGAGCCGCACGTCGACTTCTTCGCGGGCCTCGCGGATGACGGCGCTGATTGCATCCTCGTCGGGTTCGAGTTTGCCGCTGGGCAGGTTCCATTGTCCGTCGGCGTAGCCGGTGCCGTCGCGGAGCGCGAGGAGGACGTGGTCGGCGTGGGTGAGCAGGAGTAGTACGTCAACGGGGTGGGTCGATGGTGCGGTCACGCTGGCGGAGCGTAGCTGGCTGACCAGCGAGAAGCGGGTCAACCCCGCCGGGCGATCCAGTCGATGCGTTCGGGGGTGCCGAAACCACCCGGCACCTCCACCAGTGGCAGCCCGACCTCGGCGTGGGTTCGCCGTACCGCCTCGGCGGTCTTGTCTTGCAGGTGGGTGACCTTGGCTCGGAAGGGGTCGGCAGGGTCGGGGTAGCGGTCCGGGAGGTAGAACACGGCGTCGTAGGTGGGGGCCCAGGCCCGGCAGAAGTGAGCCATCGCGTCGAGTACGTCGGCGTCGCGGCTGGCTTCGGCAGCGGGTAGGACGATGCAGGCGTAGGCGAGCACGTTGACAACGGTTTTGTCGCAGATCAGTAGTTTGTTGTGGCGGGCGGTGCGCAGTGTCATCGAGAGCTGTTGCGCGAACAGGTCGACCTCGGTTGCCAGGTCGAAGGTGCCCTTGCCGTGGATGACGATCTCTTCGATGAACGGACTGGTGCGGGCCGGCTCGCCGGTGCAGTCGACCTGTACTCCGCGTTGCCGGTAGTGGGCGGTCAGGGCGTGTACCAGGGTGGTCTTCCCCGCAGCGTGAGTGCCCTCGATACCGATGAGTACGCAGTCCCGCACGCTCATTCGCGTCCCCTGTTGGTGAGCGCTCGGAAGGTGGGGTGTTCGAGCCAGCCGACCCGTCCAGCGAGCCCGTCGGCCAGCATGGTGTTGACGTTCAACGGAGTTTGCCAGGTCAGCGTGCCGGTCGCGCGGAGCGCGACGTACGCGGTGGACAGGCTGTGCCGCAGGTTCAGCACGGTGATTCGTTCTCGCGCTTCGGTGTCGGCGTTGTGGAGCCAGTCGCGGTTGAGCGCGGTCATGGATTTGCGCGCCAGCTCGGGTTGCGTCACGTCGAGGCCCAACTCGCCGCACACGTCGACCAGCCGTCGTGAGGTGTGGGAAAGGACGCCTGCGGCGTCGAAGCGGGTGTCGAGCACCCGCTGGTCGCGTACGGCCGCGTGTCGGCGGTCGCGCCATGCCTGCCGGGCGGCGGTCAGGGCAGCCGGCGCCGCCGTGCCCGCGTTCGCGGCCAGCACCGCCAGGTCGCTGCACAGCTGGTGACCGACGACCAGATCCGCCGCGTCGGCCGCTGCGCCGATGTCACTGGCCGCTGCCTCCACCAGGTCTGGTCGTTCGTCCTCGCGGTCGAGGTACACGCTCGTCGCCCAGAACGGCAGCCCGGATGTCACCACCAGCGGCTCCCCGTCGAGCGGTACGGCGAGCCAGACCACCGAGTAGCAGAACGCCTGGTTACCGTCTTTGATCCGGTAGTTCTTGCTCCACTCGACGTCGATCGAGGCGACCAGGCGCGTGCCCGGCGGCCGGTCGGGAACCCTGCCCGGCCCGCCGACGTCGCTGATCACTCGCACCAGCCTGCATCCCTTTCATCTGAGACGTACCCGGTCACGGCCGGGCTGACCGCCGTCTGCGGTACGTCGCGGGCGACGGCCATCGAGGCTAGCGGTCGTCACCCCGCCGCGTGGGCAACCGGCGGACGGGCCGTGTCATGCGGGTGATCCTCGGACCCACCGACCTCCAGTACGTCCCACGCCGCCCTGTCGACGGCATCGGTGACGCGAAAGGTCCCCTCCCAGCGGTAACGGCCGGCGTGCACCGCCGCTGTCAACCCGATCGCCAGGCCCCGGCCCAGCACATACCGCCCCGTCTCGGCGGCACACGCCGGGCATTGCGGCAGCGGGCAGGGCAGTGGCTCAAGCGGCATGTCCAGAACGGCGCCGGCGTCACTGGCCTCGACCGAGGTGTCCACCATGAGCGCCATGCCCCGCTGCTTCGCGGCGCGGTTCACCCACGAGGCCAGCACCCCGGCCGCACCGCGCAGCGGCACCGCGGACAGCGCGGCCATGCGGGACAGATCGTCGCCGAGACGGTGACCGGCCAGGACCGCCGCGTGCCGGCGGGCCCGGGTCAACGCCCGATCGGTCAACCGGAGAAGTTCGGGTATCTCGGTCCTGTCCTCGACGACATCGGCCCGGAACCCGATCGACAGACTCTCCTCACCCACCTCGTAGGCGCTGCCGTGCCGACGGACCCCGAGGTAGACGGTCGCTGCCGCGACCGGGAGCGGCCCCTCGCCGGGCAGGTTCGCCCAGGCCAGAGCGAACGCGGCCAGCATGTCGCGCTGCCGGCCGAATGGACGCTGGTCGGCGCCGAACGGCGCCTCCGGCCACTGCAGGTTCGTGTACTCACGCACGGGCGTGCCCACCCGACCCGGCCGGACCGGCGTTGGACACGGTACGGATGCTGGCACCGAGATACTTGGCGAAGTGGTTGCGCTTGAACCGGTACCGCGCCCAGATCTCCGACACCGGCTCGTCCAGGAGGTTGCCGAGAGGCTCCAGCAGGTCCGGGGCGTCGTACACCGGCCATGCGCTCGCCTTGCCGGTCACCTCCACCAGGATCATGTGCCCCTCGGTGTCCGGGGTCCACGTCGTCATCCGCAGCGCCGGCCGCCAGTCGTGCACCGCCCGCGCCTCGGTCAGCCGATCGAAGGTCTGCCCAGCCTCCTCCAGGCTGATGAACTCGTTCTCCTCCAGATCGAGGGCGTTGCCCTTGCGCAGTGGCAGGATCAGTTTCAGCTTGCCCGCGCCGATGACGTCCGCGATCTGATAGGTAAACGGCAACGCGTGCAGCGTCGACCGGTACACCACGGCCGACAGCGACAGCGGCAAGCCCACCTCCAGGAACCCCCGAACGCCTGCCATCACCTCGTCGTAGTCGCCGCGAACCCGATTGGTGGTCGACCGCGGCCCCTCCAAGCCCACGTTGACGAACGCGACCTTCCCCACCATCGACCTCGCGTGCTGCAACCCCCGGGTGGCGTTGGTCGGCACACCGACGATGAAATCCCCGGCGTACATGTCCACGATCTCCCCGAAATCCCGGCGAAGCAGCGGTTCACCACCGGACAGGAACACCCGCGACACGCCCGCCAGATTCCGGCGGATGGTGTCCAGCTGCGGCAGCGTCGGATCCGGGAGCTGAAGCGTCTCGGAGCAGAACGAGCAGTCGAAGTTGCACCGTTTCGTCACCTGCAAGATCACCGATAGAGGAGCCCTCGCCGCCGTCACCAACTCCTCGATCGACGCGTCACGCGCGGTGAAGTGATGTCCGGCGGTGAAGGTGACCGGACCCGCCTGCTCAGGCGCGACGGATGGCATAGCGGGCATGCCAAGCATGGTCATCATGAGCCTCCTGATGAGTGGTCAATCGCGTCGAGACGTCAACCGAGACAAAGGCGCGCTTCGGCCCAGCCGCTGCCGAGGAGCCCGAGCATCACCTCGACACGGAACCTGGCGACCGATGCCAGTTTCGGACGCCCGCCGCCATCCGACAGCCGTCTGGGAAATCGAGGCGAGGAGCCTGGTCACGGGGGACGCACATCGACTGCTCCAAGTGGATGGTGGCGCTGCGGCATGACCAATGAACCCACCGTGCGCCGATGTCGAACACCTTCGACACGAGATCTCGACACCACCGGCGTGAGTGGCCCCCGGTCGACGAGCGGGTTGGCCGACCGGTAGGGCTGCGTATTCCACTACGGCGAGTTTGGCGAGTGGTCGATCGTGAGGTTGCTCGGTGGAGTGCGGCGGGTTGGCTCACAGGCTGGCGAGGAACAGCGCTCTGGCGGCGAGCAGTCCGATCCACCAGGCGGACGAACGTCCGGTCGCTGACGCGGCCGACGATCTTTTTTCCGACCCAGGCTCCGGCGGGGCCGCGCCGGTGTGGTCAGGCCGGCGGTGTGCCGAGCAGCCGTTCGATCAGCCGGGGCTCGCCGGGCCAGGCCGCGAGGATGACGTCTCGGGGTACTTGGCGTGCGGCGTAGCGCAGAGCGAGAGCAACCACGACGATGTCGTCGAGGGGGCCGATGACGGGCAGAAACTCGGGGATCAGGTCGATGGGGCTGGCTACCCAGATCCCGGCGATCAGCACGGCGATCTTCGCCCGGCGCGGCACTCGGGGGTCGGTGCGCAGTCGGCGGACGGTGGTGACGCAGTCGGGGATGAACGCGGCCAGGTCGCGCATGATGCCGGGCGGCAGGCGCCGGGCGAGCAGGATCAGCAGCGCCCAGGAGGCAAGCAGCAGCACGACCGCGATGGCCAGGCCGACGAGCCAGTCACGCATGATCACGGGCTCAGCATGTCATCGCTGTCGGGGGCGGCGCGATCAGTGGTGCTGGGGCAGCGGCTCCAGGTGCCACTGCATAGCGTTGCAGCGCAGGAGTTGGATCCGGGCGGCTTCGACGTGCTCGACCGGCCAGGCCCGGAGTTCGCATACGACCGGCCAGCGGGCTGGCGGGTCGACCCGGACAGGCATCCGGTGTACGTGCCCTACCTCCGCAGCGATGGTGGCGCGGCTCCGTTCGACGGGGGTCCGGTATCGGACCAGCAGGCCGATGCCGTCGACCGGTACGAGACGAGAGCCTGTCGGTCTCCCGGCTTGCGGTTACCGGGCCTGCGACTCCGCTGAGTTCAGGGCTTCGGCCCGCATCGTTTCCAGCAGTTGGCGGGCCTGTTCGCCGATGGCGGCGTCTGCGAGGAGCGAGTCGTACACCTGTGAGTAGACGCGGATCTCTTCTGGGTCGGTGAGGGTCAGTTCGCGGGTGTAGGTCTCGATCGTGGTGAGTTGGGAGCCGTCGGGCAGGGTGTAGATCACGAAGGGATGGGCGTGTACCGCTGAGGGGCGGACGCCGGTCGGCAGGATCGACAGGCTCACGCTCGGCAGCGTGGCGACTGACAGGATCTTGTCGTATTGGGCGGCGAGCGCGTCGTGAGGTACGGGGCGGAACCGCAGCGCGGCTTCGGTGATGAGGAAGTCGAACCGTCGTCCCTTCTCGTACAGGGCTGTCTGCCGTTCGACCCGTGCGGCTGCTGCCCGCGTGGTGTCGCTGACGCCGAACACGTCGGCGAGGGCGAGGACGCTGCGGGCGTACTCCGCGGTCTGAAGGAGTCCGGGTACTGCGGCGTGCTGGAAGACCTGCACCCGGTATGCCTCGGCGAGGGTCCGGCCGATCCGGCGTTGGTGCGCGGCCCGGCCGCCGGTCAGCGTCCGGTCCCAGATGATCGATGCGACCTGGATGGACTCCGCGGCGTTCGTCAGTTCGGCGGTGACCTCGGCGGTGGCGCCCGTCGCTGCGGACCATGACCGGACGTCGTCGACGGACGGTTTCGTGCGACGGTTTTCGATCTTCGAGACCTTTGACTGCGACCAGCCCAGGGCGGCGGCGAGTCGCGTGGTCGACAGACCTGCGTCCTCGCGGAGTTCACGCAGCCTGGTCGCGAGCGCCGTTTGATCGTCCACAGGTCTATTCACCAGGATCTACGCAACTCGTCCTGAACTGTCGGCAGGTAGTCCCGAAGTGGGACCGAGTGCGTCATCGCGAGGTCCCGTTGTGCGATGAGGCTCCCGACATCGCTGGTGGGCTCCATGGCGAGACGCCGGCCCTCCCCGTCGTACTCGATGATTACGCCGAACTCGTCATCGAGGAGCCAGAAGTCCTGCCTCAGCGCGCCCAGTGCCTCAGGGGCCGTCGCCCGGTCCGCGATCCGAACGTCCTCGCCGGCAGAGACGTTGCCGTGATAGCCCAGCAGCTCGAAGCGCAGGTAGTCCGATAGCGGACGGTGTAGGACGTGGACACGGCTCCAACGGGTGCCGGCCTGCACGCCGTCGGCCACCATCCGTAGCCAGGGATCGGCTTCTGGTGTGCGGGGTGGCAGCGGGCGTCCCGCGTGGAAGTCGCGCAGCAGGTCGACCTCGCCCGCCGCGCTGTACGCGGGCAGCGTTTCGAGCCGAAACACCGACCGCGCGGCCGTGCTCAGCCTGCGTTGAAGTTCGCCCATCTGCATCAGGTTGTCCCGTTCTGCCGCTGCCTTCCCGATCAAGTCTAGTCGAGGCTTGAGACTAGTCGCGGTGGGCGCTCTGTGGCAGTCTCGACCCTAGACAACGAAGGGAGTCAACGTGTCCGACGCTTCCGGGCGCCTGGTATGGCGTAAGAGTTCGGCGAGCCTCAGCGGAGACTGCGTGGAGGTCGCGTCGCTGAGTGAGGGGGTTGCCGTACGAGACTCGAAGAACCCCGAGGGCGGAATGCTCCGTTTCTCGCGTTCCGGATGGCAAGCCTTCCTCCGGGGCGCCGACCACGGAGAGTTCAGCAACCTGTGACCGGTTCACCCGGCGCATGCCGGCGACCTTCCCGCCCAGCCTGCGTCGTGGTGGGGAGTGAGAACGCCCGGCCCGAAGGCCCGAGCCGGGCGTCTCAGCCGGCGGGCGACCTCGGTCAGCCGCGGCTGGTCCTTCTAGACAAGGTCGTCGAACTCTCCCTTGGCTGCCCCGTCGAGAAACGCGGCGAACTCTCCGGTCGTGAACGCCAGCACGGGACCGTCCGGGTCCTTGGAGTCCCGCACACCGATCACCTCACCAACCCTCGCCACCTCGACGCATTGGCCACTCTGCTGGGTTCTGGTGCTCTTGCGCCAGACGGCACGGCTGAAGTCGATCATGAAAGCTCCCTTGCCACGTCCCGGATTATCGATGCGGAGTCATCCGGGCTGAGCGCCATCGCCCTCAGCCGGTCGAACGCCTGGGTCACGCTCCGCACCTCGGCGTCGCCTTCAGGGTAGAGATCACCGGCCATCGTCTCGATGTAAACGACCTCGCGGTCGGCGGGGTCGGTGAACCCGAGGATCACGAAGCCTCCGGGAGCGCCGGGATGGGCGCCCGCTCCGAACGGCACGATCTGAACGTCCACGTGCGGCAGGGCCGCGATGGTGGCGAGATGCTTCATCTGCTCGGCCATCGTCGCCGCCCCGCCGACCTGCCGACGGATCGCGGCCTCGTCGAGAACGACCCACAGCGCCGGTGGATGATCGCGGTGCAGCAGCGCCTGTCGACGCAGGCGAATCTCGATTCGCCGCTCGATCTCCTCTTCGGTGAGGCGAGCGACGCCGCCGTGCAGGCTCGATCGGGTGTACCCCTCGGTCTGTAACAGGCCCGGGATCGAGATCAGCTCGAAGTTCCAGATCCTGGTGGCATCGGACTCGAACCCGATGTAGGTCGCGTACTCGTCGGGGATGCTTCCCGCGTACCGATGCCACCATCCACGCTGCGTGGACGCCTGAGCCGCGTCGAGTAGGTCTGCCGTGGTCGAGGCGTTCGCGCCGTAGGTCTGCAGCAACGCCCGCACCGCCGGCACCCGAACGCCCACGAGCGCACGCTCCACCCGCGAGAGGTGTGACGGGGAGATCCCCGCGCTCGCCGCAGCTTCCTCGATCGTCATGTCAATGGACTCACGCAATTTGCTCAGCTCCCGCGCGAGTCGCCTGCGTCTCAAAGTAGGCCAGTTTGGCACCAGGACAGCATCTCACATCTCCACGAACAACCTCGGCCACGCAACTTGTCTGGATCTAGTCCGGGCTGCAAGACTAGGAATGCCTAAGACTAGTCTGCTGTCGGTCGGCGAACGTCTGCCATCAGCGCTCGATCAGGTCGGGGAGGTACACGGTGGGCTTCCTAGTGGGGATCGCGGTGTGTGCGGCGCTGCTGGTGGGCTTCGCGGCGGGGTTCGCGTTGTTCAGGCGTGCGCAGCGATGGTGTCCGGGATGCGGCATGCCGATCAGCCAGGCGCACTGCCCGCTCGACCCAAGGCCGTGGGAGGCGGGAAAGGCCCACGCATCCCAAGCGCAAGCGGCGGATCTGGCCACCAGAGGCGGATCGCGATGACGACAGCGCCGGCACCTACAAGCGTCTGCGCGATGTCTCGCCCTCAGTGTGGCCTGACACGGACGGTGCCGGGCGCCAGCGAGGTGGTCACCGGGGCGCGCGAACATGTCGGGTCACCCGGTCTTCTCGCGGTGGTGACCGGACCGATCCGCAAGCCGATCGACCCCGGCGTCGTCAAGCCAGGCGGTCTGACCCCGACCAGTCCGCCGAGGACTGTCGGCGACGCCTCAGTTCGTCGGATCGGGCACCAGCGGCAGCGGCCATGATCCCTGCCCCGAGTCCACGGCCACCACACCTGGCCCGGCACATGCCTCCGGTGCCCCGCCGCTTCGACACCGCAGGCGACATCACCCCCACCGACATAGCCGAAGCGCGCAAAGAACTTGGCCGCCACCTGGCCCAGTGGCGTACTGTCGCCGGGCTGCGACAGGTCGATCTCGCCAAGCTCATTCGCTACTCCCGAAGCCAGATCGCCAACGTCGAAGTCGGCCGGGACAACACCACCCGCGTCTTCTGGCGCAACGCCGACGCTGCCCTGGGTGCACGCGGAGCACTGCTGGCCATGTCGGACCGGGTCCAGGCGCTCGTGCAAACCTTCCAAGCACAACGAGAGCACGCACGCGACCAGGGGCGCCAGCAGGCCGGGACACCATCAACCCCGCCCATCTCTCCAGTGGAGCCCTGTCCGGCCGGGTGCGGGTGCGGGCCGGCCGTCGTCGGCCGGTGGACCACACGGGAGGTCCGCGCGTTACGCGAAGCGCTACGAATGAGCCTGCGCGCGTTCTCCGAACACCTCGACACGACCATCGCAGCCGTTTCCAGCTGGGAGCACCGGAGCACCCCCGCGCTCGATGAGCAGTCGATGCTGGACCAAGCCCTCACCGCCGCCGACAGCCACGCCAAAGCCCGCTTCTGGCTACTTCTCGACAACCCCGAAGACCCCATTCCCGGCGCACACGACCAACCGGCTGCCACCCGCAGGCCCACCGCCACCCCGATCCACCACGCGAACCGCATCCGCCCAGCGTCCTGACAGCCGCCAACCGCCGAGCCAACAGGGAGGGCCGCGATGCATCGCCCGATCCCCACGCTGCGCGGCACCCTGACTCACACCACCGCCGTCGAGCTGTACCAGCGCCACCACCCGACCGCGACCACGACATGCGCAAGGTGCGCCAGAAATCCATGCCCCGTACGAACATTCTCCGCATCCGTCATCGCGGCAGCCGGGGAAATCCCCTCCTGGTACGACGCCCCGACCACACCGCCCGCACCCGCCGGTACGGCACCCGCCGAACCCCGACAGCCCGAGAGCACACCCGGAATGACGCCGAATCCGAGCGAGACGCCACCGGAGTACTTCGGCCACCCGGTCGGCAGCCGCGATGTGCCATTGGCCGCCGCCGAGGGTCTGCTCTACGAGCGGGAGTACTGAGTCGGCCGCCGCCTAAGTGCAGGCCCCGGCAGCCCTGACGACAACTACCGCGGCACCGGGTCACGGGCTCGGCAACCCTTGTACGACGGACCCTGCGGGTCAGCCACGAGCCGCGCCTGTCACCCGTGCCGCCAGTTGCTCGACGGGCAGCGTCCCATCGAGGGTGACGGTGCCGGCCGGCAGGGTCTGAGCCGCGTGAGCGCACCGATTGACCTGGGCCAGCCGCCAGGTACGGACCTGCGCGTCCCGGGCTGGGTCCTGTGGCCAGAGCGACTGCGCTTCGATCCGCCTCCGGATAACGTCGGTCGGAACAGTGATGAAGTAGTGCGTGACGTCCATGCCGTGGGCACGCAGTCCGGTGAGGATCTCATCGAGGTAGGGCCAAACGACGACGGTCATGGGCACGACCAGTGTCCGCTGGTACTCCTGCGCGAGTGCGACCGCCGTGTTCACGACACTGCGTCGCCATACCCGCAGGTCTTGGAAGTCCCCGCTGGACGGTAGCGGCACGATCTCCCGGAGCATGAACCCAGGTAGTTCGGCGTCGAAGAGCAGCAGCTGGGGATCGTCCGCGATCAGCTGCTGCGCCAGTGTCGTTTTTCCCGCGCCGAATGCGCCGTTCACCCAGATCACCCGCACGGACTGTTCTCTCCCGTTGGTTCGAATGCTGGCCTCCCCACCGTAATCGGCGGCGCGGCGTGATGTACCAGCAGCCGGCCGCGGGAGGCGGCGGTAGTTCAGGTCGGCGATGCGGTCGTACTCAGCGATCAGCGCACCCCCGGTGCCCAGCACCTGATCGCAGCGGGTCCAGAACGGCCGCTCGGGGAGCTGTCGGCCGGTTTCGGTGTTCGCTATCGAGCTGCGCCCGTACTGCACGAGCCGGGCGAGCCCGTGCTGGGTGCGGCCGGCGTTCTTGCGCAGGTGGGCGAGGCGGCGACCGAGCGCGCGGCGGGCGGCGGTGATCTCGTCAGGGTCGACCATCGCTGCCACCCCCGGGTTGCTGCGGTCACGATGAGCGAACACCGTAGCCGCCCCCGGTGACACTTTTCGGCTGCCACTGACGGCCTTTGCCTGGCTGTCTGCGGTGGTCGTGCGGGCTCTCGCCGCCCTGCCGGGAGGCCGGGACGGCAGTGCTGGCGGTGTCGGAGTTGGTGTCGGAATCTACCGACAATGTCAGCGCACGGCGCTGCGGGCGTGTCGCCCCTGCCCCGTCCTACCGTCTCCGCATGCCTTCCGGACGTCGCGATGTCACCGCCGATCTGCCCCGTAAGCGGATGGCCGCCGGGCTGCTGATCACCGACGCGGACGAGCGGGTTCTACTGGTCGAACCCGTTTACAAGGCGGAGTGGGAGATCCCCGGCGGGTGCGTCGAGGCTAACGAGTCGCCGTACCAGGCCGCGATCCGAGAGTGCCGGGAAGAGCTCGGTCTAGACCTGTCGCCCGGTCCTCCACTCGTCATTGACTGGGTACCGGCCCGAGACGGGCGCACCGAGGGCGTCATGGTCATCTACGACGGCGGCACCCTCGATGCCACCGCGACGGAACGGATCGTGGTGCCACCGGAAGAGTTGAAGGGCTGGGCGTGGTCCGACCCGCCCCAGACCGCCCAGCGGCTACGGCCGCTGCTGGCCCGCCGGATCGCCGAGGCGCTGCGCGCCCGCGCTGACGGGTGTACCTACTACCTCGAAGACGGCGTCCGGGTCACCTGACCGGAGGCCAACGGGGCCTTCCTGAGGAAGGCGCTGCCTCGGCGGCGCCAGCCGAGATCACCGACAGCGGCACCGGCGCAGTCCCGCCGTCCTCCACGAGACACCACCACCCACCGCAGTTCACCCTGCTCACCTTCTGGAGGTACCGCCATGCCCAGAATCGACCACCCCGACCGGACGCCCGCCCGTCCCCAACCGCCGCGGGATTCGATGCTGCCGGAGTTGCGGGAGGTGTGGTGGGAGACCGGTGTGCGGGCGCGGGCGCAGGCCGGTCTGCTCGCCGTGTTCTCCGAGCTACCCCGCCTGGTCTGGGCCGCGCTCGTGGTGAGCTGGCGCGCCGATCGGCTGCGGACGACGGTGGTGGCAGCGACGACGGTCGGCGCGGGGGTGCTGGCGGCGTTCGGGCTCCTCGCGGCGCAGCGAGTGCTGGTGGAGCTGTTCGCCGGCGGACCGACCGCCGACAAGGTCCTCGCGGCGCTGCCCGCCCTGGCCGCGCTGGCGGCGGTGACGGCGTTGCGCGCCGGCATGGCCACCGCGATGGGGTACGCGCAGAACGGCCTGACGCCGAAGGTCGATCGGGAGGTGGAACGCGGCCTGTTCGAGGTGACGACGGCGGTGCGGTTGGAGGCGTTCGACGCCGACGCGTTCGCCGACGACATGGAACGCGCCTCCCGCGGCGCGAACTCCACCACCGGCCTAGTGCAGGCGTCGATGAATCTGCTCGCCGGCCTCGCCGGCGTCCTCGCGGTCGCGGTCGCCGTGGTGGTCGTCCACCCGCTGTTGCTGCTCGCCCTGCTGGTGGCGACGGTGCCGAACGGGTGGGCGTCGCTGCGCGCCGGGCACCTGCGCTACCAGACATACGCCGCCGGGTCGGTACGCCGACGCCGGCTGTGGCTGCTGCACCGGTTGATGGCCGAACGCGACTCCGCCCCCGAACTGCGCTCCTACGGGCTCCGGGGGTTCCTGCTCGACCAGTACGACCGGGTCATGGCTGTCGAGACCGGCATCCAACTGGCCCTGGCACGACGGGTCACCACGACGACCACCGTCGGCGCGATGATTGGCGGGGTGGCCACCGCCGTCGTGTACGTCCTGCTCGGCCTGCTGCTCATCGACGGCCAGATCCCCCTCGCCGCCGCCGCGACCTGCGTCATCGCCGTGCAGTCCGCGCAACGCTCCCTGGCGGTGGTCACGTTCCAAATCGACCGGGTTTACACCGAGGGCCAGCACTTCCGCGACTACACCGGCTTCATGACCCGCGCCGCCGACTACCTGCCAGCGCACACCGAACCCGCCGCCGAGCTGCCGGCACCGGGCCGGCTGGACGAGATCACCGTCGACGCAGTGAGCCTGCGCTACCCCGACCGCGACACAGCGGCCGTCGACCAGGTCAGCCTGACCATCGAGGCGGGGCAGACGGTGGCGTTCGTCGGGGAGAACGGCTCCGGCAAGTCCACCCTCGCCACCATGATCGCCACCCTCCGCACCCCCACCAGCGGCACCATCCGCTACAACGGCCAACCAGCCGAGGACTGGGGCACCGACGCGCTACGAGCCCGGATCGGGGTGGTGACGCAGGAGTACCACAAGTGGCCGTTCACCGCCGCCACGAACATCGCCGTCGGCGACATCACCACCTACGCCGAGCAGACCCGCATCGAGGCAGCCGCCGCCCGCGCCGTCGCCCACGACATGATCACCGAACTACCCCACGGGTACGAAACGCTGCTCGACCGCACCTTCGCCGGCGGCCAGGACCTCTCCGGTGGTCAGTGGCAGCGCATCACCGCCGCCCGCGGATTTCTGCGCGACGCCGACGTGCTCATCATGGACGAACCCTCGTCCGCCCTCGACCCCCGTGCCGAGGACGCCCTCTTCCAGACCATCCGCGACCGGCAAGGACGCGGCATCACGATCCTGATCACCCACCGACTGGCCAACGTCCGCCACGCCGACCGCATATTCGTCCTGCACCACGGCCGTCTCGCCGAGTCCGGCACTCACGACCAGCTCGTCGACGCCGACGGGCGGTACGCGGAACTGTTCGCCCTGCAAGCCGCCGGCTACGACACCACTGGTCCCGCCGCGGCGGTTCCCCGACAGACCGCGACCTCCGGACGGAGCACGCCATGACGACGCCGAACCTGACGAACCCTTCGCCTACGCTGGTGATCATTCGGGGAAACTCCGGCAGCGGAAAGACCACGACCGTCCGAGAGGTACGCCGCCGCTTCGGACGCGGTGCCGCCCTACTCGAACAGGACTACCTGCGCAGAACCGTGCTCCGGGAACACGACAGCGCCCACATCGACCCGGTCGCCCCGACGTTCATCACCGCGACCGCCCGCACCGCCCTCGACCTCGGCTACCACGTCATCCTCGAAGGCATCCTGCACACCGAACGCTACGCCCGTGCGCTCCGTCAGCTCATCGACAACCATGCCGGACCGGTCGCCGTGTTCTACCTCGACGTGACCTTCGACGAGACCGTCCGCCGCCACCTCCGTCGCGACGAGCCCATGTCCTTCACCCCCGAACACATGCGCAGCTGGTACACCCACCGCGACCTGCTCGACATCCCCAGAGAAACCGTCATCGGCGAGACCAACACCTTCGAGCAGACGGTCACCACGATCCTGCACGCCAGCGGCCTCACCACCGTCGACCCTCAAACACCCTGCCCACGACGGTGCCCGCACTGCGCCCGCAAAGCCGACCGGACGACCACCGTGACGGAGGCTTCGTGACGCCCCCTCCGGACCGGAACTCCGTAGCTCAGACCCGCTCATCTTCAGTGCAAGGCACCAGGGGCGTACACCAGGGAAGTAGGACCGTATCAATGAGAGACGTGCCGCCGAAATCGCGACAGACAGACACCCGCACGTCGCGGGATCATCGATCAGGCAGCAGGCGGAAGACACCGCCGGCAGCTTCGCTTCCCGACGTTGTGTTACCTCGGCGGGCGTCTCTAGGCTGCCACCGTTGGGTGGGTAGGCGCGAGGCGTTCGAGCGGGGGATAGGGCGATGTCGCTGACCGACACCATCGGCGCCGACTTGCAGGCGATGACTGCAGGTGTAGACCGGTCACAGCAGGAGACCGCAGCGGTCGACCGTGCCATCGAGCAGATCGCCGCTCGCGCAGTGGCCTCTGGCTTCATCGGCATCACGGCCGGTCTCGCCCGGGTACGAGAGGTGATCGGGCAGGCCCGATCCCGGTTGAACGAGGCATCGGGCGTCCTGAGTGAAGCATCGCGGTCTGTAGGTTCTGTGGCGCAACAACCGTCGCCACAGGAGACCATTGCCGCGCTCACCCCGGTGGTCGCGGCGTTGAATACGGTAGATGGCAGCGTGGCCGCGGCGGCGGCCGCGGTCGACGAGGCGCGGCGGCTTGTCGTGGCAGCGCTGCAGGGCGGTCAGCCCGGTCCTACGCTGGCGCGGCTGCAGCAGGTGATGCAGATCCTCGCGGCCGTCCGTACCCGCAGGGCTGAGGCCCGAGGCCGCGTCGACGCGGCGCTGGCGCAGGCTAGGCAGGTCGGTGAGCTGGGAAACTGACCACGGGCGGTGGTAGCGACGTCAGCCAACCGCCCACCCGGCGCGACACCTTCACGAGAGGGACCGAAGATGCCCCATCCGAGCGGCTCCCCGAGTGGCTGACGGACGCCGCTCGCGACCTGCCTCGACGGCAGGCAAAGGATCCGACCTCCGGTGTAGCGCTGATTAATGGACAGCGGATACCCATCAAGTCTGGCCGTGACCCGGCTGCCGCGGTCGACCTCAAACCGGCCTACCAGCTCATCGCCACCACGACCGACCATCTGGAGGCCAAGCTCGCGGCCCGGATGCGCCGCGAACACGTCACCCACGCTGCCGTAGTGACGAACAACCCGCCCTGCGACTACACCCCCTATGGCTGCGAGAAGATCCTCTCCCGGCTGCTGCCAGCCGGCGCGCAGATGGACGTCTACGTACGCGACGATGACGGGAAGGTACGCCACTGGCGTACCTACACCGGAAACGGAAAGGCGATCGCATGAAGGTGACCTGGACCTACGACCGGGGTGACCACCGCGATAACCACGAGGTCGACCTAACCGACCCCGACGCTCTGGAAGCCCTCCTGCGCGAGATCCACCAGGCTGGCGAGCCTGTCGTCGTCACGATCTTCAGCGACATCACCAACGACCCCGACGACCTGCCACCCGGCGTCCAGATCGGGCTCGGCCACAGCACCCACGCCTTCGCGGTACACATCGCCGACGACGGCGGCTACCTCAACGACCCCACAGTGCCACCACCTGACCAGGAACTCCACTTCGACCTTGGCGGGGTACCCACCGAATACCCCACCGAGCATCTCCGGCTGCGACCAGACACGGCCATACAAGTAGCGGGCGCCTTCCTCAAAACCGGCGCACCACCGCGCCTACCCGCTGGCCAGTGAGTAGGGCCTGCGGTTCTGCTGTGTTGGAAGCCGCCGAGGATGCGAGAAGCACATCGGGGCCTGCGTCTGGGTCCTGCATCGGACCGACGTTCAGTGCCCATGGCTACCTCGCCGGCACACGCTCTGAACCGTTCGAACTGTGATCCTCGGTCACGAGGAGGATGCGGACCGTATGCTTGATCGACTAGCCTCTACTGGCTGTGGGGGCAATGGCTGACGATCTTCGGCTCCAGGCGGAGCAGCGAGCCCGGCTCTTGATCGACCGCCAGCTTCGAGACGCCGGCTGGGTCGTGCAGGACCGTTCCGAGACGAACCTCTTCGTGGGCACGGGTGTGGCCGTTCGTGAGGCGATCATGGCGAAGGGCCACGGTCGGGTCGATTACCTGCTGTATGTCGACCAGCGGGTCGTCGGTGTGATTGAGGCCAAGCCGGAAGGGACGCCGCTGTCGGGAGTGGAGTGGCAGTCGGCCATGTACGCCGAGGGCCTGCCGCCCGCGGTGCGGCTGAAGGCGCTGACCCGCGACGGGCGGCTGCCATTCGTGTTCGAGGCCAGCGGCTCGGAGACCCACTTCACCAACGGCTACGACCCGCAGCCCCGGGCGCGGCGGATCTTCGCCTTTCCGCAGCCCGGCGCCTTGGCGAGGATCGTCCGTAATGCGGAGGCCGATCCGAAACGCCCGACGTGGCGGGCGAAGGTTCGTCACCTGCCACCGCTGAACGTCGCTCCACTTCGGCCGGCGCAGATCACCGCGATTGAGGGTGTCGAGCGTTCGCTGGCCGAGCAGCGGTTCGATCGGTCATTGGTGCAGATGGCCACTGGTGCGGGTAAGACCTACACGGCGGTGACGGAGTGCTACCGGCTGCTTAAGCACGGCGGGTTCACCCGAGTACTGTTTTTGGTCGACCGCAACAACCTGGCCGACCAGACCCTGGCCGAGTTCCAGAACTACCGCACCCCGGACGACGGGCGGCGGTTCACCGAGCTGTACAACGTCGACAAGCTCACCAGCGCCGGCATGCTGGGCAGCTCCAGCGTGGTGATCTCCACGATCCAGCGGGTCTACAAGGTCCTCGCTGGCGACACCGCTCCCGAGGGCGACGACCCGGGCCTCGACGGGTATGTGCCGGACGCCCCGGTCAGCGTCGTCTACAGCGCGGGGATGCCGCCGGAGACGTTCGACCTTGTGATCGTGGACGAGGCGCACCGATCGATCTACGGGGTGTGGCGCGGAGTGCTGGAGTACTTCGACGCGCACATCGTCGGCCTGACCGCCACCCCCGGCAAGCAGACCTTCGGGTTCTTCCGGCAGAACCTGGTGTCGGAGTACACCTACCCGCAGTCGGTGGCCGACAACGTCAACGTCGACTTCGACCTGTACCGGATCAAGACCCAGATCAGCGGCCAGGGCTCGAAGATCGACGCCGGCACCATCGTGCCGAAGGTCGACCGCCGCACCCGCGTCCAGCGGCTGGAAACCCTCGACGAGGACCTGGAGTACACCCACAAGCAACTCGACCGGGCCGTCACCGCCACCTCGCAGATCCGCCTGGTGTTGGAGACGTTCCGGGACAAGCTGTTCACCGAGATCTTCCCCGGCCGGCACACCGTCCCCAAGACGCTGATCTTCTGCAAGGACGACGCCCACGCCGAGGAAGTCGTTACCACCGTCCGCGAGGTGTTCGGCAAGGGCAACGACTTCGCCGCGAAGATCACCTACAGCGCCCGCGACCCCAAGGGCCAACTCCAGGCGTTCCGTACCTCGGCGAGCCTACGCATCGCGGTCACCGTCGACATGATCGCCACTGGCACCGACGTCAAGCCCCTGGAGTGCGTGTTCTTCATGCGCGACGTGCGCTCTGCGGCGTACTTCGAACAGATGAAGGGCCGCGGCGCCCGCACCATCGCCGCGGCCGACTTCCAGGCCGTCACCCCCGACGCCGCCCAGAAGACCCGGTTCGTCATTGTCGACGCCGTCGGTGTCACCGAACACGACTTCGTCGACCCACCCCTGAACCGGGACAAGGGCATCTCGCTCAAGCAGTTGCTCGACAAGGCCGCCACCCTCACCATCACCGAGGCCGAGACCGCCACCCTCGCCTCCCGCCTGGTCGCACTGGAACTGCAACTCACGCCCGACGAGCGCACGGAACTCGACGCCGTGGCCGGTGGCTCGGTCCGCGACATCGTCCGCGGCCTGGTCGACGCCGTCGACCCCGACACTCAGGCCCGCGCCATCGCCGGCGCCGCAGATCCCGACGCCGCCGTCCAAGACCTGCTCGACACCGCGGTACGCCCTGTCGCGGCGAACCCGCAGCTACGGCAGCGGATTCTGGAGCTACGCCGTACCCACGACCGGATCATCGACGAGGTCAGCGTCGACGTGCTCGACGACGCCTACGGAGTGGTTGACACCTCCCGCGCCCGGTCGATAGTCGAGTCCTGGCGGGCGTACCTGGACGAGCACCGCGACGAGATCACCGCGATCCAGCTACTGATGGAGGCGCGTGAGCGGCGGATCGCGTTTGCCGACATCAAGGAGCTCGCCGAACGCATCCAGCGGCCACCCCGCAACTGGACCATCGACCTCATCTGGGCCGCCCACCAAGCGATCGAGGCTGGCCGTGTCCGGCACAGCGACCGGCACACCCTCACCGACCTGGTGTCGCTGATCCGGTACACCATCGGGCAAGATAACGAACTCGTGCCCTACGCGGAGAAGGTCCGCGAGCGGTACGCCGGCTGGCTCCACCAGCAGGAACAGGCCGGGGTGACGTTCACCGAGACGGAGAGGTGGTGGCTAGACCGCATGGTCGAAGTGATTGCGGCGTCGGCGGGCATCAGCTCCGACGACCTGGACAACGCCCCCTTCACCGAACGCGGCGGCATCGACGGCGCCGTCCGCGACCTCGGCCCCCGCACCGCAAAACTGATTGACCAACTCAATACGGGGCTGACCGCATGAGCAGGCTGCCGTCAGGGTGGCGAGCTGGCATTCTCAGCGACGTAGTGTCGTTCGTTCGGAACGGCATCTTCGCCCGCCGACCGACAGACGAGCCGGACGGTGTACCGATCCTCCGAATCTCGGCTGTTCGGGACGGGAAGTTGGACCTTAGCGCACGCAAGTACGTCACCGGCCTGGATGCCGCAACGACGTCCAAATACGCGATCAAGCCAGATGACTTGCTATTCGCGCGATATAACGGAAGTCGAGATCTGGTCGGCAGATGCGCGCGAGTTCCGGACCATGACGAAGTGATCGTTCACCCCGACAAGCTTATCAGGGTAGTACCGCGAGGCGATAAAATTGACAGTCGTTTCCTTGCCCTTCTGGCCGAAACGCAAGAGGTGCGGCGATTCATTGAGCCTCGAATCAAGACCACGGCCGGCCAATCGGGCATTACTGGTAAGGATATCCGCGAGATACCGGTTTGCTACCCGCACATAGCGGAACAGCGGCGGGTCGTCGACATCCTCGAAGACCACCTCTCCCGCCTCAACGCCGCAACCACCACGCTGGATGTTCTCTCGTCCAGAGTAACGGCTCTGCGGTGGAGCGTCTTGGCCAGCGAATTCGCGGAGCTCACGGCGACGAACTGGCCGACGTGTTCCGTTGAGAGCCTGGTTCCACGGGACCGTAAGATCGCATATGGCGTTCTGGTTCCGGGTCCCGATGTGCCCGGTGGGATTCCGATGGTTCGTGTGGGGGACATTCGCGACGGCGCAGTTGACGCGCCCAATCTGAAGCGGATTGCGCCCGGCATTGACGCTAAGTTCCCTCGCACGAGGCTTCGGGGCGGTGAAGTACTGCTGTCGGTCGTCGGCACGATTGGGCGCACAGCGGTTGCGCCGACCTCGCTTTCGGGCGCAAACGTCGCGCGGGCGGTTGCCGTGATTCCGACGCGTGATGACGTATCCCCGTACTACGTCTCGTACGCTCTTCAGGCACCCGCGAATCAACGCCAATTGCTCAATAGTGCACACGAGGTAGCGCGCAAGACGCTGAATCTCGAAGACGTGCGGCGAATCGGATTGCCGATACCTTCGAGGTGCCAGCAAGACCGCATTGTTGCCCGGATCGATGCTGTCCTTGCAGAATTGGGGCGTATCAAGGCCGCTGCGGCGACGGGCAACCGACGTTCAGAAGGTCTTCGCAGAGCCTTGCTCGATGCCGCGTTCTCGGGGCGGTTGACGGGGCGGGCGAGTGACATGGACATGGTTGAGGAGATGGCCGGTGTCTGACGCACGGCGGTTGGTCGACAAGCTGTGGTCGTACTGCCATGTGCTGCGCGACGACGGGGTCGGCACCATCGAATACACCGAGCAGCTTACGTACCTGCTGTTCTTGAAGATGGCGCACGAGCGCGAGGCCCGGCCACTGAAGCCTGAGCGGATCTTACCGGTGCACTGCTCGTGGCAGCGGCTTCTGGACGCCGAGGGCGATGATCTGGAGATCACCTACCGGCACATCCTCGAAGAGTTGGCCCGCCAGCCCGGCACGCTCGGCACGATCTACCGCAAGGCACAGAACCGCATCCAGGACCCAGCCAAGCTCAAACGGCTGATCGTCGACCTGATCGACAAGGAGAACTGGTCGGCGGCCGGCACGGACATCAAGGGCGACGCATACGAGGAACTGCTCTCCAAGGGTGCGGAGGACATCAAGTCCGGCGCCGGCCAGTACTTCACGCCCCGGGCGTTGATTCAGGCGATGGTCGATTGCATCCAGCCGACCGTCCGAGACACCGTGGTCGACCCGGCCGCCGGTACCGGCGGCTTCCTGCTCGCGGCGCACGAGCACGCCTCGCGTCACGCCGAGACCCTGACCCCAACCGAGCGGGCCCACCTCCGCGGCACTCTCGTGCGCGGCGTGGAGTTGGTCGACGGCACCGCCCGGCTCGCGGCGATGAACCTGCTGCTGCACGGCATCGGCACTCCAAACGGCGAGAGCCTGATCGAGGTCAAGGACGCGTTGATCGCCGACCCGGGCGAGCGGTATTCGGTGGTGCTGTCCAACCCTCCGTTCGGCCGCAGGTCGTCGCTCACCGTGATCGGCGCGAACGGCCGGGAGGGCCGCGAAGAGCGGAAGATCGAGCGGCAGGACTTCGTGGTCACCACCGCGAACAAGCAGCTCAACTTCTTGCAGCACATCGCCACGATCCTCGACATCAACGGCCGAGCCGCCGTCGTCCTGCCGGACAACGTGCTATTCGAGGGCGGGGCAGGCGAGGCGCTGCGGCGGCGGCTGCTGCGGGACTTCGACCTGCACACCATACTGCGCCTGCCCACCGGCATCTTCTACGCCCAAGGCGTCAAGGCCAACGTGCTGTTCTTCGACAAGAAGCCTGCCGCCGAACAGCCATGGACCGACCGGCTGTGGATCTATGATCTGCGGACCAACCAGCACTTCACCCTCAAGCAGAACCCGCTACGCCGCCACCACCTCGACGACTTTGTCGCCTGCTACTTACCGGGTAAGCCCCGCTCCGAGCGCGTCGAGACCGAGCGGTTCAAGTCCTTCCCATACGAGGAACTGCTCGCCCGGGACAAGGTCAACCTCGACATCACCTGGCTACGCGACCAGTCCCTAGAGGACATGGACAACCTCCCGGCACCCGAGGTCATCGCCCGAGAGATCGTCGAAGACCTCACCGCCGCCCTAGCCGAATTCGAGGCGGTCGCCGCCGCGCTGGAGGCCGCCGCTACGCCTGACGACGCTGGATCATGAAAGTCGGCCAGAGACGTAAGCTTTCTCGCTTGGTTCGCGAGCGTGGAGCCGAGGACCGTGGGTGGCTGCACCTTAGTGCGAAACGCCGGCAATAGACTACCGAAGGTGACGATCTGATGGCGCCTACGCACCCGTTGCTTCATGCCCACCTATCGGAAATCACGATCGACCGCATCCGCGCTCTGGTGCGGCAGGTTGGTCCAGAATCGCCGGTGGTGGAATATAAGGAGCAGTTCACTCAGACAATTGCCAAAGGTGTAGCTGCAATGGCCAACACCTATGGGGGCTTGATGCTCATCGGCGTGACCGACAAGAGGGACGTCAAGGGCGTCAAGGAGAAGGCTATCGAGTCAATCGTGGAGCACTGCAACAGCAAGATCGAACCACCCTATGTGCCGGAGATTGTTCCCGTGCCGCTGGGCCAGAGCTCGGAACTGTATGTGCTGGTACTTCGAGTGGTGCCCGGCACTTACACACGGCCCCTGCTCGTCGATGGCGTTGCTTGGGTGCGGCATCAGAACACGAGCCACCCCGCCGACTGGGCAAGGCTTCGCGACCTGTTCGCTGAGAACGCGGCGGGACAGTACCAGAATGACGCGTGGAACGTCACGGCACCTCAAATGCCCAGCAAGGCGGCGGGTGGTCTGGATGAGTCGGTGGACTTCGTGCTCCGATCGGGACTTACCGTCGCAATGGCACCGGACGCCACGTGGCGACCGTTGGCCGAGTCAGCGGTGACCGCCTACATCACCGCCCTGCAAAACTCTCTTCTTGCTCGGGAGCTTGCCGACCTCGTTACCAGCGAAGCGGCCAGCGCCAGCATAAGTCGGTTTCAGCATAAGGGATTCAACAGGTCGCGCACCGTTCGGCTTGAGTGGTCCGGAGCCCCGTCTGGCTGGACCAATCACCAAAATCCCGCGGTCGAGGCATGCGCCCGACTGGAGGTGCCCGGCGCGTACGGCCAGCCCGGCACGCACTTGCGCGTCGAGATCGATCTAGGCGTTCGCTTCAGCGCTGCCACCGATGGCCTCCGTCAGGCTACTTGCACCTGGCGTGTCCCAATCCACCAGCTTCGCCTCCTCATCGATGCGATGATCGCGACCCTGTCCAGCAAGGAGGTGATCGAGCCGGTGGCAGGGCTAGCTGGCGTGGATCCTATAGCCGTGCCACAGCCGCGCGCTCTGCACATGGGGACGGCGCGACCGATCACCGAGGTCCTGGACATAGGCGGACTGCGATTGATCCCTGATGCTGGAATGTCTCGCGGGGCGCACCTGTTGGCGAATCCCGCGCTAGACCTGGCTACCGTCGATGACCGGAGCGCCCAGGTCAAGGATTGGTTGGTGCAGATCGCCTTGGACGCGGGATTGCTGGGAATGCAGCAAGTCCTTGAAGGCTCAGCCGATGCCAGGAGCCGGCACGGGTTATCAGGGCTGCGGCGCGGAGATTAGCTGCACCTGGGATGGCGTTTGCAACCTCGGGCCAGCCCTCGACCTCAACTCGCGTCCATACCGGCGGTGGATCTTGTCCTCGCCTGGCATCCGGTCAGACCGGTCGGTGCCCCCGGGGCGCCCGCTTGACTCCGAGTCAGCCGACAGACGAAATGGCTGCCGACCGGCCCAGGCAGAGTCGGATGCGACCCGATGCGCAAACCGCGCAGGTGCCCCTTCCGCGAGCCTGGCACACCTCGACCTCGAATAGATCTGCCGGCGGGCCCGAGCCGATCACTCTGTGCGACAGTCGGCGGTCGTGAAGCGGGTCCCGGCGGGCAGACCGACACGTAGCTGGCCATGCCTGCCGAGCGCGAGACCTCTCCGCCGGACGGGTGGTGGTCCATACGCCGCGATCGAACGGCTGGATCATGTCTGAGCGACGATCCGGCCTCCACTATCCAATGGGCTATTGCGTGACCACCGTGTGATCGGGTTCGCTGGATGTGAGGCCACGCTTACCGATCGCAAGGAAGGTGGGCCATGTCGTGAGTGACGCATCATCGAGAGCCGAGCGGGACCGCGGCTTGATCATGAGCGTCGACCCGAGCGGCCAGCTCGCTCTCGACCTATATCGACGACCGTCCGAGGACGCGGGTGCCCCGACCCAGGGCAATTACCACTACCAGACGGAGATTATCGCGTCCTTCTGTCTGAGCATGCCGTCCGACCCTTCGATCAGCAAGATCGTCTGCGAGTGGCACGAGGACTTCCTCATCGTGCGGGACCAGCCCCCGTTTCTGGAGCTGGTGTCGGTGAAGCACCACGACCACATGGTGTACACCACGATGAACAAACTTTGCGACGAGGGCGGCCTGACGCACCTCTTTGACAAGTGGCTCGGATACACCAGCGGCCCAGCAGCACGTCTGGCCAGCAACACGAAACTGGGCGGGAAACGCAGCGAACCGTC
The DNA here is from genome assembly GCF_040660295.1 of Micromonospora sp. NPDC049891. Lineage (NCBI taxonomy): Bacteria > Bacillati > Actinomycetota > Actinomycetes > Micromonosporales > Micromonosporaceae > Micromonospora > Micromonospora sp. NPDC049891. Next base: position 66,453 of record NZ_JBFAML010000023.1, on the reverse strand, counting down.
GCCACTCGCCCTGTTTGACGTGTGCCGGACAGCTGCGCTCGCTACTCCGGCCGGAACAAGGCTCCTCGCGCACCTGGCGTGGGCCATGATGGACGTCGCGAAAAGGTCCGATGCTCTGGAGAACATCCCGAGGCCGACATCTCCATCACCACCCAAGGTGAGGAGGCACGACCCGAGTGGTCTACCGCCCGGCCTGTTCGACATGCTTCTTCGTTTCATGCTGGTCTTCAGGTTCGACTGCGACCGGGCAGCGAAGGGCCACATCCAGGACATCAACATCCGGCAGCTAGCGGAGCCGGCGATGGTCAGGCTGGGTTACTCGCAAGCGGCGGCTCCAGATGCCTACGGTGCAGTGGCCCAGCTCATCGGGGAGGCGAGCCGAGATCGTAGCGGCCGACCAACAGACTTGGCCCAGTTCCTGACCAACCCCGGTGCGTACGACCCGTTGTCGGAACTGGCGCAGACGGTGGACCGGCGGACCGTGTCGCGGGATGCGGTGCTCGCCGCTATGCGTCTCGGGGCACGACGATCAGCCGGCGAAGCGGTCCCGTTGCTCCGTGCGGGTCAGGCACCGCCCCGTGCCGCCGGTGGCCACCGCCTCATCGACAAGATGCGGCTCGGTCTGCTTGACGAGGCGGAACAGGACAATGCCCTCCGGCTTCGGGACCTGTGGCTTCACACGTGGCCGCAGGCAAGAACCGGGTTTCCCGAAGACATCGAGACCGAGTTCCGGTTGGAGATGGAGATCCTCGACATCGTCCGCCGAGTTCGTCATCAGCTGATCGACAAGGCCGGCCCCTACGGCATCCAGTTCCAGGCGCTTCTTCACCAGGAGCTACGTCAGGCGAAACTCAGCTCGAAGATCAGCGTGCCGCTGGACGACTTCCACATTGTGGGGTTCGCCTACGAGTTGAGTGACCTGTGCAGGTTTGGGTTCGCGCGACCTGAGGTCGCGTGATGACACCCTCGCCACTTTCACGGACCGCTGTGCTGGCCGTGCGGCAGGAGAGTCTGTATCACGAGGCCCGCGTGCTCATTCTTATCTGCCAGTTCGCTGACCCGGGCCACGCCTTCCGTGGCCTGACCAAGCTCGCCAAGGTCGACTTTCTGCTCAGGTATCCGGTCATGGCGGAACGCCTGCTGCCGGCGGGAACGCCATGGCCAGCCACCGCACCGACCTCCGACGAGCGGCGAGCGGTGGAGACCCGGATGATCCGGTACAAGTACGGTCCTTGGGACGACCGGTACTACCCCATACTCGGTGCACTGGTTGGCAAGCGCCTGGCGACGTACGCGAGCGTCGACGGAGCTACCGAGATCACGCCGACGGACGTCGGCCGAGAACTCAGTGGGCAACTCGGAGCCACGCATCCGTGGGCGGTCGTGGCCGAGCGGGCCCGGTTCCTCCGGCAGCACTTCGACCTGCCCGGCCGCGAGCTGAAGGACCTGATTTACGAGCGGCTACCGGACGTTGTCGCGCTCCCGCTCAGAAGCGAGATCTAGATGGCCACCAACCTTCGCATAAGGTCGCTCTCAGTCGCTACCAACACCGCAGCACACTCGTTCGACTTCGCCTCGCCGCTTACGCTCGTCACGGGCACGACCAGTATGGGCAAGTCGACGCTCCTGATGCTCATCAAGCATGCGCTCGGGGGAAACGCCGCCTTGACACCCGCGGTGGTCCAGCACGTTACGCACGTCGACCTGGCCATCCAGGCCGGCAACAGCCCTCTGATTCTGCGCCGGCGCATCGGCACCGATGCAGGAATCGTGGAGATCATCGAGCCAGGGTCGGGGGTCGTGGAGCACACCTGGCCGGTGAGCCCGACGCCAGCGGACGGGCCGTCCATCTCCCGCTTCTTGCTGGAAGCACTCGGGATACCCGTCGAACGCGTGCCGACGAGCCGCATGGGTGTCAACGCGCGGACCACAGCGCTGACCTTCAGGGACATCTTCCGCTACTGCTACCTGCAGGCGAAGGAGATCGACCGCTCGGTAGTCGGTCACCTCGACCCCAACGTCAACCCCAAGCGCATCTCCGCGTTCGAGCTGATGTTCGGTCTCACGGACCCCGAGCTACTCGACCTCAAACGCCGGCGAGGTCTTGAGCGCGACCAAGCCAAACAACTGGAGAAGGATGCCATCGCAATCGACCGCTTCATCCGAGAGGACGGCATAGCCGACCCCGACGAGCTGCGCGCACGGCGTCTACAACTTCTGCAACAGCTCGGAGCGGCCGAGGACCGGCTCCGGGCGACGCGAGAGGAGGTCGAGGCCCTGACAGCGGCTGAAGAGGAACGCCGGGGACGGTTATCCGCAGCGCTGTCCAACTCGAAGAAGCGTCACGAGGAAGCCGACCTCATGGCGATGGCGATACGCGGCAGGGAAGCGATACTAGCTCAGCTGAACCTGGATCTCGCCAAGGCAGAACGTCTCAGCACAGCGGTCGGACTCCTCTCTCCGTTCGAGTTCTCCACCTGCCCTCGATGCATGCAGGAACTCGGCCCACGCGAGCTCGCCGAGACGGACTGCCTCCTCTGCTGCCAGCCGATCGAGCCGGTGGGCCTAGGCGACATCCAGTCCTCGGCTCAGAACGTCGGGCGCATCCACGACCAGATGGCCGAAACCGAGCAACTGCTGCGCAGCGATATCGCAGCCCATGCACAGGCCCAACAGGCAGCGAGCCAAGCAGATGCCGAACTGGAGGCGCTCCACCGTGAGTACGACCAGGCGACTGCGGGAGCCGTATCTCCCCGGATCGAACTAGTTGCGCGACTGAGCCGCGAGACAGAAGCCCTGCGGCAGAGGATTGACGAGACCAACCGCCACGCTGCGATGTGGCGCCGGCTCGACCAGCTTCGCGCACAGGTGGCCCAGCACCGCAAAACCCAGCGTCAACTCGCAGTCGACATCACCGAACGAGAGAAGGCTCTACGGCGCCGCGGCACTCAACTCGAAGACATTGACGAGGCGTTCAAGGAGGAAGTCGAACGCATCGGCATACCTGTTGACGGCGTAGCTCGAATCGACCCCACAACTTTCCTGCCGCTGGTAGGCGACACGGAGTTCGAGGCACTCCAAGCGAGCGGCGGCGGAGCCAGCACCGCCCTCAACGTCGCCTACCACCTGACCCTACTCACGACAGCTATCGACCACCCCGGCGTCCTTCTCCCCGACCTCCTGATCATCGACTCGCCACGTAAGGCAATCGGTAACCGGGAACCAGACGTGGCACTGGGCCGACGCCTATATGCCCGACTAGTAACTCTCGCGGAGACCTACGGCAGGAAAATTCAGATAATCGTCGCCGACAATGACCTCGCCACCGGCATCATGAGCACACATGCGACGATCGATCTCACCTCACAGCGCTCAGTCGTTCCCGGAGTCACGAACACCGGGGTCGGTCAGGGCCAACGGGTCGAAGACATCCAAGGGAAGCAGTGACAGCTCGGCCGAATCCTCGGAAGCCGCCGTCCTCTCCCAATCATCTGTCGGACATCGGCGACGCTGGAGTGCGCACTGGATAAACCAGTCCTGGGGCGTGCGCCGGGCGGATCCCGGCGTCACGGCCGCCCGGTGACGACCAGCCGGGTCACGCCTGCTGGGTGGCTCGGGTTTACGGTTCCGCCGGGCGAGGTGAACGGCCTCGTTGGTGCGGATATCGCGAAGACCACCTGTTTTCCCGAATCGTATCCATGTGCTATTCGGTCTGGTGCGGCGGCGCTGGCTGGACGGGGTGGCACGAAGCCTCCCACACTGAGCGTGGTCACTTCGGTGGTCACAGCCCAAGATCAAATAGCCGTCATCGCGTGACAAGTGGCGACAGGGGGTGTGATTTGACGTAGAGAGCTTTCCCTGCTCAGAGCACCTGTTGGCATCCGGCGGTACGGCGTGACAGAATCGTTACCATACTGGCAGTGTGGGGGTCAGGGGTTCGAGTCCCCTCGGCTCCACCTTGCGTTTATGCAGGTCAATCGGCGTCAGTCATCGACTGGCGCCGATTGTTTGTGATCTCGTGGTCACAGCCGTGGTCACCCAGCGCCCCACACTGTACTTCGGTGATCGGTGTTGAGACTTCGTCCGAAACGGCCTCTGGCCAGGGATCTTTCGACTGCGCCGCCTGTTCGGGTGCTGCCGGGGCGGAATGTGGGGCGCAAAACAGTGTGGTACCGGGGTGCCGGCTCGTACCGTCAGAAGCGGCCCCGCCGGTGTGCTGGCGTACCCGCTTGGTACGCGGCGGGGTAGCTGGCCGTCTTGCGAGTCACACGAATCGAGGCGGGTGCCGGAAACCGAAGCCGGCGCCGGACGACCCAGTCACGCCTACGGATAGGCGGCCGGTCACCGTTGATGGTTCCCCGGAACGTTGGGCCGGCCGGCGCTCGGCAGGGTCAGACGGTGCCGAAGAAGTTTCGCAGTGCGGGAAGCCGGCGGATCAGGAGTTGGTCCAGGGCGAAGATGACCAGCAGGGACAGGCCGAACAGGGGCAGGAAAACGCCGAGCACGACCATCGCGCCGAGCGGGGTCCTGTTGTCCCAGAGCGGGAGTTTTGCCCGGGGCGCGGCAAGGCCGGAGGCGGTGCTGCGGCGGGTCCACCACATCATCGTGCCCGTGACGCACATGAAGATCACGGCGAGGTAGCCCGCGAGGGCCGCCGCGGAGAGTCCGAGCACGTCTCAGTGCTCCTCGGTGCCGTCGAGCAGGGCCTGCCGCAGGGCCAGGCGGTGCTCGCGGCGGATCTGTGCCTCGCGGTAGCGGCGCCGGTCTTCGTCGGTCTGGGGTAGCAGTGGCGGCACCGGGCGGGGGTGGCCGTTGTCGTCGACGGCGACCATGACGAGGTGGGCGGTGGCCACGTCGGTCGGTGGCACGGCGCGGTCCCACCGGTCGGCGGTGACCTTGACGGTGACCTCCATGGAGCTGCGTCCCGCCCAGGTGATCCGGGCGTCGACGTGTACGACGTCGCCGACCCGGACCGCGCGCAGGAAGGCGGTCTCGTCAATGGCGGCGGTGACGGCCGGGCCGTCGGAGTGCCGGGCGGCGACCACTCCGGCGACGGAGTCGATGAGGTTGAGGATCCGGCCGCCGTGGACCGTGCCCATCAGGTTGGTGTGGTGCTGGTCCATGATCTGCGACAGGGTCAGGTGGGAGGCTGACGGTGGTCGGCCGGCGAGAGTGGTCGTGTCGTGCACGGGTGTCCGTCCTCGGGGAACAAGCCACCGACCCGTCGGCGCGCACGTCGAGGACGCGCCGTCTCGGCGCGTCACCCGCCCGACCCGCCCGCGAGGTCGACGGCAGCGCACACACCTTGTGTCCGCAGCGCGGGCAGGTCTTCGGACTCGTGGGCGGTGCCGGACTCGGCCGGTCTCCTACTGGCCGTCGCTTCCCAGGCCGGGCGGCCCAGTGCGTGGTGACGGCTGTCGTTCCCACTCACCGCTGCGGGGCAGTCCCGGACTTTCACCGGGTTCCCTCTTACGACGCCCGACCGCACGGCCGGGCGAACCAGCGCCGTCGGCCACCCTATCCTGACCCGGTCCGACGACCGTCCGGCCCGGGTACCTGTGGCGAGTTGCCCCATCACTCCGACGCCGAGCGTCGGCCCGTGGCCGCGATCGCCACGAACCTCGCCGTCACGACCCACCGTGTGCGATCGGTAGCGGATTGACAGTGGCTGTGGGAGCAGACGAGACTGGCGCGACAACTGAACAACCGCGTGTGTGTGCGGGGGAAGTCCGGTCGAAGTCCGGCGCTGGCCCGCAACGGTAGGCCGCCGGGAGCTTCCCTGGTGGCGAGCCCGAATACCTGCCGCACCCGCGATTTCTGCTCCCCACCCGTCGTGGCCCACGGGTCGGAGGCCGGCCAGCCGCGCCGTCGCCGGGCGGGCCGGGTTTCTGACGACCGCCGGGCCGGAAAGGCGCGTCCGATGGTCGTCCGCCTGAGCCGGCACCGCCTGCTCGCCCTGCTTTGCGGTGTGCTCGCCGCCCTCACTCTGACCACACCCGTGATGGCCGCGCCCCCGCAGGCCGGCACCGTCCGATCCGATGCGGCCGCGGGCTGGTTGGCCCGACAGCTTGTCGACGGGGAACGCTTCGAGGCCGTCTTCGACGGGGTCGCGTACCCGGACCAGGGGTTGACCCTGGACGCGGTCTTCGCGTTCGCCGCCACCGGTGTCGCCGACGACTTCGGCGCGCGAGCCCTGGCCTGGGCGACCCGGCCGGACGTGCGTGACGGGTACATCGGTGACGGCACCACCGAGGCGTACGCGGGCGCGACCGCCAAGCTCGCACTCGCCGTCGCGGTCCGCGGCGGTGACCCGACCGACGTCGGCGGTGTCGACCTCATCGCCCGGCTGGAATCGCTCCAGACGTCCGGCGGCCGCTTCACCGACCGGTCGGCGTGGGGTGATTTCAGCAACGCGTTCAGCCAGTCCTTCGCGATTCTCGCGCTGGACCGCACCGCGCAAGGTGTGCCGGCGGCCGCTGCCGGATGGCTGGCGGGTACCCGGTGCCCCGACGGCGGCTATCCGCTGCTGCCCGCGCAGCCGGCCTGTGCGTCCGATGTGGACGTGACGGCCGTCGCGGTGCAGGCGTTGCGGGCCGCCGGTCGTAAGGCTGATGCCGCCGCAGGGCTGCACTGGCTGCTCTCGGTGCAAGGCGACGACGGTGGGTTCACCAACGCCGGTGGGGTCGCGAACGCCAACAGCACCGGACTGGCCGCCCAGGCGCTGCGCGACGGCGGCCGGCCGCTGGCCTGGCTCCGGGCCCGCGTGTTCCTGGCCGATCTTCAGGTCGGGTGTGCCGCCCCGGTCGCCGACCGGGGCGCTGTCGACTTCGACGGCGGCGTCTTCGATCCCGGTACCGCCCCCCGCGCCACCGCGCAGGCTGTCCTCGGTCTGACCGGCACCGGATATGCCCGGCTCTCCACCGTCACCGCGACCGCCGGCGCACCCACTCTGCCCTGCCGCTGACCGGCCGGCAGATTCCGTCCCACCACAAGGAGTGCTCATGTCCCAGGTCCATCTTCCCGCCCGTCGGTGGCTGGCGAGCATCGCGGCGGTGGCTGTCGTCGCCGTCGGGTTGATTGCTGTCGAGCCGTCTCCACGGGCCGCGCAGGCCGCCGCGTGCACCGGGACGTCGGGGGTCACCGTGGTGGTCGACTACGGTGCGCTCGGCGGCGGCGTCCAGGTGGCGTGCGCGCTCGGTGACCCGGCCACGGGCCTGGCCGCCCTGCAGGGCGCAGGCTTCACCGTGACCGGTACGCAGCGATGGGGATTGGCCTTCATCTGCCGGATCAACGGCAAGCCGACCGCCGCGACGGAACCCTGCATCAACACCCCGCCGGCCAGCGCGTACTGGTCGTACTGGCACGCCTCCGGCAGCGGCGCCTCCTGGACCTACAGCACGTTGGGAGCGACCAGCTACAACCCGGCCCCGGGCACGGTCGAGGGCTGGTCCTTCGGCTCCGGCGCGGCACCCAGCATCACCGCCCCCTGACCTGCGTGTACCCTTCACGAGCCGTGGAGGTGCCGGGTGTCGCCCGCCACGCTGGCGCCGCGAGGTGACCGGCGGTACGGTGGCGACACCCGGTGCGCCAGGTACACAACTGAATACGTCCCGTACGGGGGGAAGTCGGTAGAAGCCGACGCTGACCCGCAACCGTGAGCGAGCACCGCCTCGCGAGCCGGAATGCCCCGCACAGGACGAGCGGCTTCCACTGTCGAGGTCTACAGGGTGGAGTCCGGGTAACCGAGGTACGGCATCTCGTCGCGGCCACGCGAGCGGATGCCGCCCGTCGGTGCCTTCCGGAGCTTTCACCGACCGCTCTGCGAAAGGCACCCCTCATGCCCACGTTCCCGCTCCGGCGCGTCGGCGCCGGTCTCGGCGCCGCCACCGCCACAGCGCTCGCCATCGTCGCGACCACCCCCCTCGGCGTGGCCGCCGCGCCATCGCCGACCCACACCGCCGCCGCGCGCGACGCTGCGACCTGGCTCGCCGGGGAATACGTCGACGGCGTCCTGCCTGGACCGTTCACTCCCGAGGACTGGGGGCTGAGCATCGACGGCGTGATCGCCCTCGCCGCCACCGGGGTGGCTGGCTCTACTCGGCAGGCGGCGACGGCGCAGATCGCCGCGCACGTACGGTCCTACAACAGCTACGACGACTGGGGCATCGAGGGTTTCACCGACGGTGGCGCCACCGCGAAACTGCTCTACGTGGCCTCCGCCGCCGGCGCCAACCCCACCGACTTCGGCGGCTGGGACCTGCGTGCCGAGACCGTGGCCCTGCTGTCTGCGGCGGGCACCGGGCACCAGCGCGGCCGGATCACCAGCCGAACCACCGAGGCCACCGGCCCGGACCCCAGCAACACCTTCGACCAGTCCTTTGCCGTGTTGGGCCTGGCCCGCAGCGGCGGCGCGCCGCAAGAAACCGTCGACTTCCTCATCCGGCAGCAGTGCACGGCCGGCGGCTTCCGGCTCTACCCCGACGCCGACGGAGCACCGTCGCCGTCCTGCGACACCCAGGCCAATGCCACCCTCGACGTCGACTCGACCGCCATGGCCGTGCAAGCACTGCTCGCGACCGACGCAACAGGTGCGGACGAGGCCGCTCAGCGCGGCGCCGACTGGCTGGTGGCGCAGCAACGCGCCGACGGGTCGTTCGGCGGGTCGGGGCCGACCAGCGGCGCGAACTCCAACAGCACCGGCCTCGCCGGGCAGGCCCTGTCCGCGGCCGGACGCGACGCCGGAGCGGCACGGGCCGCCGAAGCCCTGGCGGCGCTCCAGCTCACCACCGCCAACGGTGGTGCCGCGGCGGCCGACGCCGGCGCCATCGCCTACGCCAGCGACGCGTTGACCGAGGCGGTCACCGACGGCATCGCCGACACCTTCCGGGACCAGTGGCGCCGCGCCACCGCCCAAGCGCTACTCGGGCTGGCCCAGATGCCGCTGGGCCGGATCGGCCTCGACGTGCCGCCCTCCGGTGAGCCCACCCCATCGGCCACCGTGCCACCAACGCCGACCGGCTCACCCAGCCCGACCGGACCACCGTCCCCGTCCGCCTCGCCCACACCGACCACCGCGCCCACCCACAGCCCGACACCGAGCGCCTCCCCGAGCGGCACGCCACCCACCCCCACCACGACGCCGACTCCCGCTGCCTCCGTCACCAGTCCCGCCGCCGGACCGGGCCGGCTGCCAACCACCGGTGCGGCGATCGGCGGGTACGTGCTCACCGCCCTGCTGCTGCTCGGTGGGGGAGCGGTGCTGCTGGTGCTCGGCCGTCGGCGGGCCACATGAGCATCCGGGCGACCCGCCTCGCAGTCACCCTCGCCGTGGCCGCCGCCAGTGTTCCGGTCGGTTCGGGTCCGGCGACGGCCGCCGGCAGCGCGGGTTACTGCCCCGACGCCGCCGGTGTGACCGTCGTGGTGGACTTCAAGGAACTCGGCGGCGGCACCGTCGTCCGGTGCGCCCCCGGCGACCAGACCACCGGCCTGGCGGCGTTGAAGGCCGCCGGCTTCCAGATCGCCGGCACACTGCGCTGGGGCGAGGGATTCATCTGCCGGATCGAGGGCAAGCCCTCGGCCAGCACGGAGAAGTGCGTCGACACGCCGCCGGCCAGCGCCTACTGGTCATACTGGCACGCGCCCAACGGGGGTACCTGGACCTACAGCGACAAGGGTGTGCTCAACCGCAAGCCACCATCGGGCAGCTTCGAAGGCTGGTCGTTCTCGCTCAACCGCAACGCCGACAGCGCACCCCGACCTGGTGTGGCCCCCGCCCGGCCCGCACCACCGCCGCGCACCACACCACCCGCGCCCCCGCCTGCGCCCCGCACGTCCGCACCGGCGCCGCCGCGTGCCCCGTCGGTTGCGCCACCGGTCGCCCCGCCACCGGCCGTCGATGCACCGAACGCACCCACGATGTCGGGCGGTACCCCACCGGCCGGGGTCACCCTGACCCCACCGGTGGCCGCCGCCACCGCGACCCCGCCCGGCAGCTCACCCGTGCCGACGACGGCCGCCACCGCTCCGCCGCTCGCGGCTGCGCCCGTCGCCCCGTCGGCCGATCCGACGGACTCGTACCCGGCGACCGAGTTCAGCGCCACGCGTGACACCGGCGGCCTCCCGCTGGGCACCGTGGCGGGGGTGCTCCTGCTGGTCGCGCTGGCGGGTGGCGGGATCGTCGCCGCCCGCCGCCGGCGAACCGCCGAGCCGGATGACTGACCAGGCCACCGCCGACGGGGTGGGGCGACAGGCACCGGTGACACCGCCTGACAGCCGGCCGGCCCGGGCGGGACGCCTACCCCGCGCCCTGCACCCGGGTGCCTGGTGGCTGTGGGCGCTCGGGCTGGCGACCGCGGCCAGCCACACCACCAACCCGCTTCCGCTGGCCCTGCTCGTCGCCGCCGCCGCGCTTGTGGTCGTGCGCCGCCGAGGTGACGCCCCCTGGGCGTTCGCGTTCCGGATGTACCTGATCCTCGGCGCGGTGATCGTGGCCATGCGGGTGGTGTTCCGCCTCGTGTTCGGCGGCGGCCAGGGTGACCACGTCCTGCTTCACCTGCCGGAGATTCCGTTGCCGGCGTGGGCGGCCGGCATCCGGCTGTTCGGCCCGGTCGCCGCCGAACAGCTCCTCGGCGGCTTCTACGACGGGCTGCGCCTGGCGACGATGCTCATCTGCCTCGGTGCCGCCAACGCCCTGGCCAATCCGAAGCGCCTGCTGAAAGCGGTCCCCGGCGCCCTGTACGCGGTCAGCACCGCCGTGGTGGTCGCGTTGTCGGTGGCCCCACAGCTTGTGGAAAGTGTGCTGCGGGTACGCCGGGCCCGCCGGCTGCGCGGCGCCGCCGGGCAGGGTCTGCGTGCCCTGCGGGGCATCGCCCTGCCGGTGCTGGCCGACGCCCTGGACCGATCCCTCGCCCTGGCCGCGGCCATGGACTCGCGCGGCTACGGCCGCACCGCCGCGATACCGGCCGGCCAGCGCGCCCTCACCGGCGGGCTGGTGCTCGCCGGACTGGTCGGTGTCTGCGTCGGCACGTACGGGCTGCTCGACACGACCGTGCCCGGCTACCTCGGTCTGCCGATGCTGATCGTCGGGCTGGCGACGGCCGTCGCCGGGATGCTGCTGGCCGGCCGGCAGGTCCGGCGCAGTCGCTACCGGCCGGACCGCTGGCCGATCACGGAGGTTGTCGTCGCCGGCTGTGGGGTGGCCACCGCCGTCGTGATGGCGGTGGCCGGATCCGTGGACCCGGCCCGGCTCTACCCGCCGGTGAGCCCGCTCACCTGGCCCGAACTGACCCCGCTGATGCTCCTGGTCGTCGCGGTCGCGGTCGCACCGGCCTGGCTGGCACCGCCGCCGACGCTCGCGGATCACCGCACCCCCCGCCCGGTGCTCATCCCATCGGACGGCACGACCCGCAGCTCGCCGAAGCGTGACACCAGCGAGTCGGAGGCCCAACGTTGATCGATTTCAGTCGGGTGACCGTCCACTACGCCGAGACCCCCGAACCGATGCTGCGCGACGTGAACCTGCACATACCCGAGGGCGAGTTGTGCCTGGTCGCTGGCCGCACCGGCGCCGGCAAGTCGACCCTGCTGCGGGCCATCAACGGGCTGGTGCCGCACTTCACCGGCGGCACCCTCCACGGCACCGTCACCGTGCAGGGCCGCGACACCCGCAGCCACCCTCCCCGTGACCTCGCCGACGTCGTCGGAATCGTCGGCCAGGATCCCCTCGCCGCCTTCGTCACCGACACCGTCGAAGAGGAACTCGCCTACGGCATGGAGCAACTTGCCCTGCCGGCGCCGGTCATGCGTAAACGCGTCGAGGAGACCCTCGACCTGCTCGGCATCGCCGAGCTCCGGGACCGTCCGCTGCGGACCCTGTCGGGCGGGCAGCAGCAGCGGGTCGCCATCGGCGCGGTGCTCACCAGCCACCCGCAGGTGCTCGTCCTGGACGAACCGACCTCCGCCCTGGACCCCACCGCAGCGGAAGATGTCCTGGCCGCCGTCACCCGCCTGGTCCACGACCTCGGCGTCACCGTCGTGGTGGCCGAGCACCGCCTCGAACGTGTCGTGCAGTTCGCCGACCGGCTGCTCTACCTGCCCGGCGACGGCACCGTCATCGACGGCGAACCGGCCGCCGTGCTCGCCGACGTCGATCTCGCGCCACCCCTTGTCGAGCTGGGCCGGGCTGCCGGCTGGACACCCTTGCCGCTGTCCGTACGCGACGCCCGTCGCCGCGCATCGGACCTGCGGCAGCGGCTCGCCGACGCCCCGGCGCCTCCGGCCACACCACCACCGGCTGGTCTGCCGGTACTGGCCGCCCGCAACATCGTGGTGCGCTACCCCGGCACCGTTGCCGTGGCCGGCGTCGATCTCGACCTGCATCCCGGCCGGATCGTCGCGCTGATGGGCCGCAACGGCTCCGGCAAGTCCAGCCTGCTCTGGGCGGTGCAGGGCAGTGGCCCACGGCACAGCGGAACTGTCACCGTCGTCGGCCCCGACGGCGCCACCGACCCGAAGACACTGCCCGCCGGTCGGGCTCGACGACGGGTCGGGCTGGTGCCGCAGACCCCAGGCGACCTCCTCTATCTGGAGACGGTGGACGCCGAATGCGCCCAGGCCGACCGGGAGTCCGACGCATCCGTGGGCACCTGCCGGGCGCTGCTGGACCAGCTCACCCCCGCGCTGCCCGGCGACCAGCATCCCCGCGATCTGTCGGAAGGGCAGCGGCTGGCCCTCGCGCTCGCCGTCCAGCTCACCGCCGCACCACAGGTCGTGCTGCTCGACGAGCCCACTCGAGGCTTGGATTACCGTGCCAAACGGCAATTCACCGCGATCGTCCGGCGGTTGGCCACCGACGGTCGGGCGGTCGTCGTCGCCACCCATGACGTCGAACTCGTCGCCATCCTTGCCGACCGCGTCGTCGTGATGGCGCAGGGGGAGATCGTGGCCGACGGCACCACCGCCGAGGTCATGCTCGCCTCACCCGCGTTCGCCCCGCAGGTCGCCAAGGTGCTGGCACCGCAGCCCTGGCTGACCGTGGAGCAGGTCACCGCCGCGCTGGCCGAGGTCGGGACACGAGGATGACGACCGCCCTGCGGGTCGCCCCGCGTACGGCCGTCGTGCTGGTCCTGGCCTCCGTCGCCGCGCTGGCTACCTTCAGCTGGCCATTCTTCGTGTCCGCCCAACCCGAGAGCATGGCCCGGACCACCGAGGCGCCACTGGTCTTCATCGCCGTACTACCGATCCTGCTGGCCGTCGTCCTGGCCGAACTCAGCTCCGGCGGCATCGACAGCAAGGCCCTGGCGATGCTCGGCGTGCTCGCCGCCGTCAACGCGGCCCTTCGTCCGCTCGGTGCCGGCACCGCCGGCATCGAAACGGTGTTCTTCCTGCTCGTGCTCGCCGGCCGGGTCTTCGGGCCGGGCTTCGGGTTCCTGCTCGGCGCCACCTCGCTGTTCGCCTCCGCCCTGCTCACCGCCGGCGTCGGCCCGTGGCTGCCGTTCCAGATGCTGGCCGCCGCCTGGATCGGCCTCGGCGCCGGGCTGCTGCCGGCCCGGCTGCGGGGTCGGGCCGAGATCGCGGTGCTGGCTTGCTACGGTGCGATCGCCGCCTACGGCTACGGGCTGCTGATGAACCTGTGGTTCTGGCCGTTCAGCATCGGCGCGGACACCCAGCTCTCCTACGTCGCCGGGGCACCGGTGCTGGACAACCTGCACCGCTTCGCCGTGTTCACCGCCGTCACCTCCACCTTCGGGTGGGACACCGGCCGCGCCATCACCACCGTGATGGCCATCGTCCTGGTCGGACCCGCCGTCCTGGCCGCTCTGCGCCGGGCCGCCCGGCGCGCCGCCTTCGAGGCGCCGGTCACCTTCGCCACGACACCAGGGCCAGCCATCCCGCCCGGGCAAGACAGCGGTCTCGGTGTGCGGCCGCGAAACCCTCGACAGCGGCCTGACGCCGAGGAGTCACCGCCACCCGCATCTCCGGGTTGGCGACCGACGACGAAGATCTGATCGCGAAGCGGATGCGGCGTCGCCAGGGTGGCACCAGGCCCATCGGGCGGATGCCAGAAGCCGTCAGGGCGGAAGCCGGTTCCTGACCCGTACCCGCCTTCCTCTACCCGTGTCCTTGGTGAGGACCGATGCAGGTCGGGCGCGGGATGGTGTGCCTGTGTCAGGGGCGTGGGCCGTGCAGGAGGGCGCCGTGCAGGACGGCGGACGGGTCCGCGCCGAGGTCGAGGCGGTCCGGTGCGACGTCGGCGCGGACGAGGAGGTCGCCGACGGCGGCGATCATGGCGCCGTTGTCGGTGCAGAGTCGGGGTGACGGTACCCGCAGTCGTACGCCAGCGGCGGCGCAGCGTGTTTCGGCGAGGTGCCGTACCCGGCTGTTGGCGGCGACGCCGCCGACGAGCAGCAGCGTGTCGACCTGGTGGTCGCGACAGGCAGCCAGGGCCTTGCGGGTGAGGGTGTCCGCGACGGCCTCCTGGAACGACGCCGCGACGTCGGCCACGGGCACCGCCCGGTCGCCGTGCCTCTCGACCCAGCGGGCCACGGCGGTCTTGAGACCGGAGAAGGAGAACCGGTAGGGCGGGTCGTGGGGGCCTGTCATCGGTCGAGGGAAGGCGATAGCAGTAGGGTCGCCGTCGCGGGCGATGCGGTCGATGGCGGGTCCGCCGGGGTAGGGCAGGCCGAGCAGGCGGGCGACCTTGTCGATTGCCTCTCCGGCCGCGTCGTCGACGGTGTCGCCGAGGTAGACGACGGGGTCGCGGGCGAGGTCGCCGATCAGCAGGAGTGAGGTGTGTCCGCCGGAGACGATCAGCGCGACGCAGCGGTGGGGGAGCGGGCCGTGTTCGAGGACGTCGACGGCGGCGTGGCCGGCGAGGTGGTGCACGCCGTAGAGAGGCACGCCGAGGCTGAGGGCGTAGGCCTTGCCGGCGGCGAGGCCGACCTGCACGGCGGTGGCGAGACCGGGCCCGGCGGTGACGGCGACAGCGTCGATGTCGCCGAAGCCAAATCCGGCGCGGTCGAGGGCGTGGCGGACCATGGGCGTGACGGCGTGCAGGTGGGCGCGGGCGGCGACCTCGGGGACGACCCCGCCGAAGCGGGCGTGTTCGTCCATGCTGGTGGCGAGGGCGTCGCCGAGCAGGACGCCGTCGGCGACGATGCCCACGCCGGTCTCGTCGCAGGAGGTTTCGATGCCCAGGACGACAGGCACCCGTCAGCCGTCCTGGCCGGTACCCACGCCGACGCCAGGGTGTTCGGCGCTGGTGGTGAGGATTCGCTTGCGGAGTTTGCTGGGAAGTCGGTCGACGTAGGCGAGGCCGTCGAGGTGGTCGACCTCGTGTTGGAAGCAGCGGGCCAGGGTGCCGGTGCCGTCCAGCCGGACTTCCTGACCGTGAATGTCAAATCCGGTGACGGTGGCGGTGGCGCAGCGGGCCAGTTCGGCGTGCCGGCCGGGGACGGAGAGGCAGCCCTCCGAGTCGGTCACCAGGTCGCGGTGCTCGGGCAGGTGCAGGACCGGGTTGACGACGGTGGCCACGGTATGGGTGCCGGTGGCGTCGGGGCAGTCGACGACGAAGATCCGGGCGTCGACGCCTATCTGGTTGGCGGCCAGACCGATGCCGTGGGCGGCGTACATGCTGGCGAACATGTCGGCGACGAGCTGGGCGAGGGCGGCGTCGAAGTCGGTCACCTCGGCGCAGCGACGGTGCAGGACGGGCGTGCCGTAACGGGTGATGGGGCGCGGGGTCCCTGTCGAGGTCTGCACAGTGGCCTATCCTATGCAATTGCCAAAGCTTTGCATTAAGAGCAGCAATCCCAGAGGAGTTCTGATGGCGGTCTACACCCTGCCCGACCTGCCCTACGACTACGGCGCGCTGGAGCCGGCGATGTCGGGGCAGATCCTCGAGCTGCACCACGACAAGCACCACGCCGCATACGTCAAGGGCGCCAACGACGGTCTGGAGGAGCTCGCCGAGGCCCGCGACAAGGGCGACTTCTCCACTCTTGTCGGCCTGGAGAAGACGTACGCGTTCAACCTCTCCGGTCACGTGCTGCACTCGATCTTCTGGGGGAACCTGTCCCCGGATGGTGGCGACCGTCCCGAGGGCGAGCTGGCCGCCGCGATCGAGGAGCACTTCGGTTCGTTCGAGGCGTTCGCCGGGCAGCTCTCGGCCGCCACCAAGGGCGTGCAGGGTTCCGGTTGGGGTGTGCTGGCCTGGGAGCCGCTCGCGCAGCGGCTGATCGTGGAGCAGGTCTACGACCACCACGGCAACGTGGGGCAGGGCTCCACGCCGCTGCTGGTGTTCGATGCCTGGGAGCACGCCTACTACCTGCAGTACAAGAATGTCCGGCCCGACTACGTGGACCGGCTGTGGAACCTGGTCAACTGGTCCGACGTGATCGCCCGCTTCGACGCCGCCCGCGCCACCACCCCGAAGCTCTGACCGCCATGACCGGCCTCACCCCGGCCGCGGCGGAACTGGTGCAACGCGCCGCCGGGGTCATCGCGGCCAAGAATCGCGGTGACCTCGGCGGCGCCGAGGAACTGCTCGCCGCGTTCAGTTCCGAGCAGGCCAAGACCCTCGGTTTCTACCTCCTGGCGGATCTGAGCCTCGGACTGCTCCGCGCGCAGAGCGGCCAGTCCCTGGACGACCTCGTCCGGGAGCTGTCCCTGCTCGTCGCCGCCACCGCAACACCGCCGGACAACTGACGCGTGATGATCACCTGGTCGGTGTCGCCGGCACTGTGAGGTGCCGGCGACACCTGCCAGAACGCGACGGCCGGCGGCCCGGCGACTGCCACGCCGCGCACGGTGCCCAGGCCGGCGACATCGTCATCGTCCGCTGCCTGCCCCTGGAACAGGCCCGCGCCGAGGGTGCCTTGGCCCTGTTCGGCGAGATTTACGACGCGACCGTGCGGGTCGTCGAGATCGGCGGCGAGTGGTCCCGCGAGCTGTGCGGCGGCACCCACGTCGACCACTCCGCGCAGATCGGCTCCCTCGCACTCACCGGCGAGTCGTCGGTCGGTGGCGGACAACGCCGAATCGAGGCCGTCACCGGAATCGAGGCACTCCGGTAACTTGCCTGCGAACGCGACCTCACCGCTGCCGGATGACGCCCGTCCGGCTATTCCTGTTGCCGTCCCGTCGCCGAGGATCTGACAGAGCGAATCGCCTCGCGTGGGGTCAGGCGCGCCAGACGGTGCCGCGCCGTTCGTACTCCAGCACCTGTTCGACCTGGACCGCGAGCGCCGCGCCGAGCTGGCGCTCGACAAGCCAGAGCGCGAGGTCCAGACCGGAGGTGACGCCACCTGCGGTGACCAGATCGCCGTCGTCGACCACGCGGGCGTCGGTGACGATGCCGCCCTGGGCCCGCAGGTCGTCGGCCGCACGGAGGTGGGTGATGGACGGCCGCCCGGCGGTGAGTCCGGCCGCGAACAGGAGCATGGTGAAGGGGGGTGACATGACCGACTGCGACTCGTGGCTGATGCAATCCGGCGTTGGGGGGGTCACTTGCCGCGCAGGATGGGCAAGGGCCGGACCCGCAGCCAGTCCTCGCCGACTACGACGATCGCTCCACTGGCCAGGTCGTCGGCGACTGCGGCGAGGTTCGCCACCAGGATCGCGACGATTTGTGCGGCTCGACGACCGCTGATCCGCCGCACCAGCAACACGGACGGTTCGCTGGCCCCGGAGGAGGCCAGCAGAGTGCCGAAGTCGGTGTCTGCGGAGATCAACACTCGCTGTTCCTGGCGTGCCCGATCCAGCACGATCTCATCCGGCGCCGCTGCCAGGCCGTAGTCCCTGAGGTGCTCGGCATCATGCCCCTGAGCGCGCAGACCTGCGGCAACCGCTGGCGACAGGTTGTTGTCGATCAGGAATTTCATGCCGCG
The DNA here is from genome assembly GCF_040660295.1 of Micromonospora sp. NPDC049891. Lineage (NCBI taxonomy): Bacteria > Bacillati > Actinomycetota > Actinomycetes > Micromonosporales > Micromonosporaceae > Micromonospora > Micromonospora sp. NPDC049891. The sequence goes on along the minus strand of NZ_JBFAML010000023.1, from coordinate 48,568 downwards.
TGATGTAGCGGCAGCTCCCGCTCCCGGACAGCCTCGGCGGCGAAGCGCAGCGCTTCCCAGACGTCTTCAACGGTCAGGTCTGGCAGGTCAGACACGATCTCGTCTGCGCTCATGCCGTCCGCGATCATTGCCACGACCGTCGCGACCGGGATGCGTAGCCCACGGATGCACGGTGCACCGCCCATCTGGGCCGGGTTGACGGTGATCCGTTCGAAGTTCATGACGGCATGGTAACCCGTCGTGACCTAGCCCGACCTCGGGCCAACCTGAGACCTGGCTCCCCATCGGTATCCGGAGGATGCCGCAACAGGCATGAGGAATGCGTGGTTGGCCGCAGCCCGGGGCAGGGTGATCGCGGTGGGACGGCGCCGGAGCGCACGGGCTGGCATCCGGCCTCCCACATTTTGTGCTCACACATGCTCACATGTCAAGATCAAGTAGTCCGGCACATCAGCATCGACCCGCTCCAGGACCACGATGACCCGCTCCAGTGGCACGGCAACGCCTACGCCACAATTCGCCGATCGCCTTCAGAGACCCGGACGGGCTGAAACCTCATCACCGACAGTCTCCAAGGCGACGAGAAGCACGGCGTGAGACCGGCGAGAAAGTCGTCCACCGAAATGGAAGTGGAAGTCGAACAAGCCCAGTTCGGGTAGGAGCGGCGATGGTGGGGAGCCTGACATCGTCTACGAGTGCAACTCGCCAGGGTCGTGCATCATCGAAACCGTGGAAGCGGCATCGGTGCGGTATGCAACTGCGACCTGCCCGGCGCCGGCCAGGTCGACGCTGACTGCCGAAACGGGCAGAGATCGTGTTCCGTCGGACTGCCGTGGATGGCAAACCGGCGTGCCGCGTCAACGAATCCGGCTGCGCCGTCGATGAGTGTCACATACACCGCGGTCCTGCCGGTACGCGAGCACACCGTGGACGTATTCGCCGGGGCCGGGTAGCGCTACCTGGAGGGTGGGCGGACGGGATGGCACGAAGCCTCCCACACTGAGCGTGGTCACATTGGTGGTCACAGCCCAAGATCAAATAGCCGTCATCGTGCGACATGTGGCCACAGGGGGTGTGATCTGACGTAGAGAATTTCCCCTGCTCAAAGCACCTGTCGGCATCCGCTGGTATGGCGTGACAGAATTGTTACCATGCTGGCAGTGTGGGGGTCAGGGGTTCGAGTCCCCTCGGCTCCACCCAAGCAAAAAGCCCTGGTGAGAGACACTGTCTCCCACCAGGGCTTTTGTCATTCGTCAATCTCTCGGGCCGCTATGTGCCAGATCCGTGCCAGATCACGCGCTGATCTTGCCTCGCGCCTCTTCGATCAAGGCGTCCAGCGCGGCGGCGATGGCGTGATCGCGGTCACGGGTCGCGTGCTGGTAGATCATCGCCGCGCGGGTGCTCGAATGACCGATGCGCGCCATCAGTTCCTTGAGCGTCGCGCCGCTCTGTGCTGATCTCCGACATGACCGCACCCATGGCACTACCGGCACGGGCCGAGACACAGGCCGACGACCCTGCGGTACGCGAACGCGCAGAGCGAATCACTCGCCGAGCAGCAGACGGCATCATCGATCAGGTCGCCGAGCTAGGCGACCTCGGCCTGATCCGGTCGACCACCGTTGAGGTACGGCTACACCGGGCGTCCCCGCTGTTCAAGCTCTACATCCTCAACAGCGAAGAGGTCTTCTACGGCTTCTACCCCGTCGTAGAGCGCACCGTATCGATCAAGGGTGAGCCGATGGCCATCTACGACCTGATGGGCAAAGACGTGCCACTGTTCCACTACGCCGTAACCGACGACGACGCCTCACATGGCACACGGTTCGTGGAAGCATCCCGCCAATGGTTCGACTCAGTGTGGTCGACCATCGCCTACCGGTACGACGCATGAACGCCGACCTCGGCCGACTGCTCGGCGAGGTCGATGCACTGCTACTCGACTTCGACGGGCCGGTGTGCAGCATCTTCGCCGGATATCCCGCACCGCAGGTTGCCGCCGAGTTGGTCGACGTCCTCCGGCGGCACGGGGTCGACGTGCCGCCGGACCTCGCCAGCGAGCCGGACCCGCTGGAAGTGCTCCGCCGCACGGGGACAGCCGACGACCAGGACGCCACCTGCGCGGTAGAGGATGCGCTCTGCGCGGCCGAGCGCCGGGCCGTCAAGACTGCCGAACCCACGCCGTATGGACGGGAAGTCATCGTGGCGGCGCGGCAAGCCGGAATGTCAGTGGCGGTGGTCAGCAACAACTCGGCCGGCGCGGTGAGCGCGTACTTAGAAGCGCACCGCCCCGCCGGGTATGTGTCACCGGTTGTTGGCCGTGCGTACGCCGCCCCGGATCGCATGAAGCCCGATCCAGAACCGATCCTGCAAGCGGTGCGTGCGGTACGCCACTCGCCGAACAGATGCGTTCTGATCGGTGACTCACTTTCGGGCATCGAAGGAGCGCAGGCAGCAGGCGTACGCGTGGTTGGCTACGCTAATCGGCCGGCCAAAGTCGAGAAGTTTCTGGCCGCAGAGGCTGACCTGGTGATCACGTCTATGAGTGCGATAGCAGGAGCGTTGATCGAGCGAATTAGTAGCTGACGTCGGAAGCAACGCGTGTCCTCTGTGGAGCAACGTGGACCAGACTGCCGATTGACACCGCGCTCGATGATCGGTTGGGTAGACCGAGGTGCGCACCATGAGGGGAGACCGAGTGTGGCTGGCTACGGCGAAGATCCAGCGGTGCCGAGCAACGGGGGATGGACGGCGGGCCAACGTCCTTGGATTCGACAGCAGATACTGGAAGGCAAACGGGTTCAATGCCCATTTTGTGGAAGTTCCGAGGCTGTCGCCTCGTGGAACGACAGCCACCGAGACTTTGGACGCGTCGAGATTTACTGCGAGAACCCTAGGTGTGACGCTCGAACGACCGTCTTGTTAAGCACCCAAGGGGAGTGGGCGAGCCGACGGGCTGATGTTCGAGCCCTTTCCGCTGTAGACCGCTTTGCGCCGCAGGCAGAGGTGGAGCCTGATCCGGATGAAGGTGAGTGGGACGATTATCGCGACTCTGAGACTCTCTGGTACCAGGGGATTGAACGCCTGCGAAGAGAGGCCGTCAGTGAGGGCGATAGTGTTACCCGGCGTCGGTTTTCGCGAGAGCAGTTTAGGATGAACGTTGATTAGTCGATGTCTTCGTGGACGATAGATGCGCTTCTGGCAGACGATGCAGCGCGCCCTCGCTTGATATCGCGCAGCACCTGTTCGCGCTCCATCTGGTCTGCCACGCTCTTGCGCTGACGAGCTAGACGCGCTGCGATCGCAGCCTGTCGGCGGGCCACCTCTTTTGCCCCGCTATGGTGGGCCTGTTTCGCTGCCTCTGCCTGCTCGTGCCATTCCACGGTCCGCATCGTCGCTCGACGCTTCTGTGACTCAGCGACCTGTTCCATCGCAGACGAAGTCGCGGTATACGGCCCATACATGATGTCTTGGCCGTCCTCCTTGTCGGAGAAGCGCCAAGTCCTAAGCCGTTGCTGCATACGCCACAACGTGCGATCCCTGTGCTCGCCTCTAACCCAAGCCGCCCCCTGGCCGGGGTGAGTGTCGCCGTTCGGTAGGTAATTGATGGCGTACAGGACATCCCGTACACACCATCCGGCGTCGAAATACGGCCGAACAATGCGATAGATTAGGTCTGGGTCAATTTTCTGAAGAATCGGCACATATACGCTTAGTGTTTCTATTGCTAGCAGAATCTCGGTTTTGCCACTTGGTGCCAGTCGCGGGTCGAACGGCAACAGCTCGCTGGACTGGCTGTTGCACCGGCGACAGCGCCATACGTATCCGGTTGGTGCGCGAACTAGATCTTGCTTGTCCGCCGGTGCTTCGCAGGTCTTGCAAGGAAACGCTGACGGACGGTAGTGGCTTGCTCGCTCAAAGTCAGTGCTCATGCCGCTCCAACTCTTGACGGCGACAACGGCAACGGCATCAGGGTAGCGGACCGTCATCGCGGATGTTGACCGATGTCCGATCGCTGCGGCGAGTCGGCACGGGTGTCACTCGTCCGTCTCGCTTGCGACTCCGTCCCACTGGTCGCGGCAACATGGCGGAGATGCGGGTATCTAGCGGCCGGTAGTGTCGGCCCTGCTTAGCGCGATACGTGCGGCGACCAACTGCGAGTGGACGGCCTCAGCTGAGACATTCCACTTTTCGCTTCCTACACGCTGAGGGATCGTGAAGGCTGCTCCGCTAACTCGGTCCCCGCTAATGACGCCGCCTCGCACCAGGAATGGCCTGAATTGTTGAGGTTGCGGTGGCACCAGGGCCATAAGAAAGGAACGGTCGTTACTCGATATGACTCGAATATCCAAACCTTCGATCGGTGGTACCACCCGGTGTTTGGCTACCTCGGCGTAGGAGTCGACGTTCAGCGATCCCGGCGAGCAGCCGTTGGCAGCTGTGATGATGTCCTGTCCGGACGCGTCCCTGCTTGTCGATAGTCCAACGACTATAATCCCCCCGCTGTCGCAATTCGCAAAGGCTGCGAGGTCGAGCGCAAATTCATGTTTCTGTCGATCATTCTCGAATCCATATCCCTTCTGCTTGACCTCTAACCACTGTGACTCGGGCTGGCCTAGTAGTGCCTCGGGAATTTTCGATGCCATTAGTGCCAGAACGCCGGCCGGCGAAGTGGGCGCACCTTCCTCGTTTGCGATCAAGCTATCAAATAGAAAGCTTAAAGCGACGATTTGCCCGACGGTTCGGTCCAGCGGAAAAGACACCTTGAGGCAAACGTAGGGGCCTTCGCCGCGATCCTCGTGACAATCAATCTTGCGCAACACCCCTTTGTTTGCCCTGAGTAGTGGGCCGATTGATTCCATGGCACCGGGCTCATTGGTGAATTCGCGGCACGAATACTCCGAATCGAGTGCAATTCCCCACTCTTCATGGTAAGAGAAGGTGTCGTATCGGTGTGAGAATGGTCGCCATACGTTTGGTCGAGCGTAATTGGTTCTGGCGGTAAGGGTCAATCCGCCCTCTGGCGGCTTTGCTAGCTTGCTTATCTCCTTAAAGATTTCGAGGAGATCGGCAAGGAGTACATTTCCGAAAGAGTCAAGGGTGCAGTCGAATTCGTAAGTTGTGTGATCGTAGGGTCGTCCAGCCTGGCCGCTTGTGGTCAACAGAGTATTTTGGGATCTGTCCCACGTCACCGTTCTGCGCACAGGTGTACATTGCCCGTGTTGCGCCCCCCATGCAAGGCGGCATGCAGTGGTTGCGAAGAGCAGCCAGCGAGCCTCAAGCTTGCCGAAGCAAGATCGGCGAATCTGAAGCCGGCTTCAATGTGGCCGCGCGCCGCGTAGTCTTGGCCGTCGATGCTCGTGTGTGCCTTGAAAATAAGTCACGGTTGACTGTCGCCCCGTCGGCAACTGGGTGTCACTGCTGTCACCCGAGTCACCCCATAGCGTTTGAGCTGCTGAAACAGACCTCCCTAGGGTGACGCCAACGCTGCGACGCGTGCACGGTACATGCTCGGAAGCCGTGCCAGTTTTATGCCAGTTCACGGGGTCATCACGGGGAACTAACGGGATATGGCGGGTGGGCGGTGGCGGGAGCCCGCCTGCCAACTGGGCGGGTTGGCGGCGGGTGGACGACAGCCCCCCTGGCAGTGTGGGGGTCAGGGGTTCGAGTCCCCTCGGGTCCACCCTTGTTCACGCAGTTGAATCGGCATTGGTCATCGACCAGTGCCGATTTCTGTTCGTCGCGTTCACCGGTGTGCTCACCCGATCGCCCCACGCTGCTGCTCGATGATGGGCGGCAGGTTCTCCACGGCACCGATCTTTAGCAGGCATTTGGCAGGTCAGGGCACTGACCTGCCGTGGCCGGCACGGGTTTCCCGTGCCGGCCACGTAGGTGCTGGTTCGGTTCAGCTGGCGTACGCCTCCAGCTCCCAGAGCGAGTGACCCCAGGCGCTACCCCTGGCGGTGCCGTAGATTCGCAGGTAGCGGCCATTGGCACCGAGCGCGGTGTGCTCGTCCACCCCGCCGTCGGCCCCGGTGACCGCCTTCACGTCGGCCCAGGTGGTGCCGTCGTTCGAGGTCTGGATGCGGTACGAACTGCTGTACGCCGCCTCCCAGCTCAGCTTGACCCGGCCGATCGCGGTCGGGCTGCCGAGGTCGACCCGGATCCACTGCGGGTCGGAGAACGCCGACGACCAGCGGGTGGTGAGGCTGCCGTCCACCGCCTGGGCACCGGACATGCCGGCCCCCTCGTTGCTGGACGTCAACGTCGGCTTGTTCAGCAGCAGGTTGGCGCCCTGCTGCGGACCGCTGGTGCCGCCGTACACCTCGAACTCGAAAAGCGAGTAGCCCCATCCGGTGCCCCGGGTGGTGCCGGTGAGCCGGACGTAACGGCCGGAGCCGGTCAGCCCGGTGAGGTCGTCCACGCCACCGTCACCGCCGGTCACCGTGCGGATGGTGGTGAAGTTGACCCCGTCCGGCGAGGTCTGGATCTGGTACCCGCTGCCGTACGCCGCCTCCCAGGTCAGCTTGACCCGGTTGATGTCATAGCTGGCACCGAGGTCCACGTCGATCCACTGCGGGTCGCTGAACGCGCTGGACCACCGGGTACCGGTCAGGCCGTCGAACGCGTTTGCGGCGACGAAGGCGTCCTGCACGCTCGAGGCGCGGGCCGGCTTGCCCCGGGCCAGGTTGGCGCCCGGTTCCGGGCCGGGTCCGGGGCCGCCGACCGGGCTGGTCGAGAGGGTGAACTCGTCGATGTCGAAGTACGGTCCGGTGCCCTTGAAGACCAGGTACAGGGTGCGGGTACCGGTCGGGGCGGTGATCCCGCCGGTGACCGTGGCGAACGTGGCGTACCCGCCGGTCGGCACCACAGCCGCCTGACCGACGAGCGGTCCGGTGGGCGAGTCGACCCGCAGTTCGAGGGTGCCACCGCCGTCCGCCGGGGCACCGACCCGCGCGCTGAACGACTGGATGCCAGTCAGGTTGTACGGGTGGAACGAGATCCAGTCGTTGTTGTCGACGTACCCGATCGCCGCGCCGCCGTGCGCGCTGCCCGGGGTGACGACCTGGATGCCTGACGAGTCGCCGAAGTGCTCGGCCTGGCGTACCCGTGGCTGGAGGACGGCCTGGGTGTGCGTGGTGAGCGGTGGCTGACCGGCGCCACCGAGGTCGGTGTACTCGGCGTCGATGATGCCGAAGATGTTCGCCGCGGTGTCGTGCTCGCCGTCGACCGAGGTCTGGATCACCCCGGAGCAGCCCTGCACGCTGCTGAGCTGGTGGCCGTGGGAATCGTGGCCGAGAACGTAGTTCACCTTCACCCGGGCACAGTTGATCGGGCCGTCCTGCGCGTCGGTGACCGTGACGCTGAACGGTATGGCGTCCCCGAAGGTGAACGTGGAGCCGTTCAACGGCGTGTTCACGGTGACCACCGGGGCACTGTTGCCGACTGTGATGACGGTGCTCGCCGTACCGACCTTGCCGGTGGTGTCCCGGACGGTGAGGGTCGGGCTGAACGTGCCGTTCGTGGTGTAGGTGAACGTGGGGTTGGCGGCTGTCGAGTCGGTGGTGCCGTTGTTGTCGAAGTCCCAGGCGTAGGTGAACGGGTCACCGTCCGGGTCGAGCGTGCCGGCCGACGAGAACTGCACGGTAAGCGGTGCGACGCCGCTGGTCGGGGTGGCCGCGACGACCGCCCGTGGGGCTCTGCCCTCGCGGGCGTACTCGATCCGGTAGAGCGCCGAGTTGGCGTCGCCGTTGAACCAGCCGGTGCCGTAGTCGAGCACGTAGAGCGCGCCGTCCGGGCCGAATTCCATGTCCATGACCTGGGTGCCCGTCCACGGGAACGGGTTGATCTTCAGCGGCTGGCCGGTCGAGTCGAGCTTGATGTTCTTGATCCAGCGGCGGCCGAACTCACCGGCGAAGTACGTCCCGTCGTAGTACTCGGGAAATGCCACGGCTGAGGTGTTGTTCGGGTCGAACCGGTACACCGGGCCGCCCATCGGGGACAGGCCGCCACCGGTGAACTCCGGCGGGGAGCCGGATCCGCCGTACGGCAGCCAGGCCGGGACGGCCGGCGGCAGATGGGTGAGACCTGTGTTGTTCGGCGAGTTGTTCACCGGGCCGTTGGCGCAGTCGAACTTCGGGCCGGACGGGCCGGACGGGAACGTGTAGTCGTTGTACGCGTCGTTGCGGGCGGTGCAGTACGGCCAGCCGTAGAAGCCGGGCCGGTCGATCCGGGCGAACTCCACGTTGCCCGCCGGGCCCCGGTTCGGGTCGGCGGTGCCCGCGTCCGGACCGTAGTCGCCCAGGTAGACGATGCCTGTCTCCTTGTCCACGCTCATCCGGAACGGGTTCCGGAAGCCCATCGCGTAGATCTCCGGGCGGGTCCGCGCGGTGCCCGGCGCGAACATGTTCCCGGCCGGGATGGTGTACCCGCCGGCCGGGCTCGGCCTGATCCGCAGCACCTTGCCGCGCAGGTCGTTGGTGTTGCCTGAGGTGCGCTGGGCGTCGAAAGCCGGGTTGCGGCCGGCCCGCTCGTCGATCGGGGTGAACCCGCTCGACTCGAACGGGTTGGTGTCGTCGCCGGTGGACAGGTACAGGTTGCCGGCGGCGTCGAAGTCCATGTCACCGCCGACGTGGCAGCACATGCCCCGGCTGGTCGGCACGTCCAGGATCAGCGTCTCGCTCGCCAGGTTGATGGTGTTGTCCGCGTTGGCGGTGAACCGGGACAGCCGGTTGACGCCGTCCCACCGGGCGAAGTCCGCAGGCGTACCGGTGGCCGGTGCCCCGCCACCCGGGGTGTCCAGCGGTGGCGCGTAGAACACGTACACCCAGCGGTTGGTGGCGAAGTTCGGGTCGACGGTTATGCCCTGCAGGCCCTCCTCGTCGCCGGTGTAGACCGGCAGCGTGGCGGCGACCTTGGTGTTGCCGGCCGCGTCGGTGTGCCGGATGACCCCGTTACGGGAGGTGTGGAACACGCCCCGGTCCGGTAGCACGGTCAGGCTCATCGGCTCGCCCGTCTCGGCCGCGCCCTTCGCCAGCTCGACCTGCTGGAAGTTGCTGGTCACGGTACCGCCGCAGTCGGCCTCGGCCGCGCCGGCCGCGCTCATGATGCCGCCGAGCAGATGGGAACGGAAGTTCGGTTCGGCGTACGACTCGTCGGTGTGCCCGAGGCCGGTGTACCAGGCCCGGCCGCCGGAGTAGTTCTGGCACCAGGAGATCGGGTGGTCGTACCCGTTGCCGCCGCCGGTGTAGGTGCTCTCGTCCAGGGTGGCGAGCACGTGCACACTGCCCCGTGGGTTGCTGCGGTAGTTGTACCACTCGTCCAGTCGGGTCCACCGCTGCGGCAGCGCGGCGGTGGACGGGTGCACCTGGTCGGCGACCTTGATGGTCGCGGTCTGGTTGGCCGGGTGCGAGGCGAAGAACGCCCCGACCAACCCGCCGTACCACTGCCACTCGTACTCGGTGTCGGCGGCGGCGTGCACACCCACGTACCCGCCACCGCCCTGGATGTACCGCTCGAACGCGGCCTGCTGGGTGGCATTGAGCACGTCACCTGTGGTGGACAGCCAGATCACCGCGGCGAACCGGTCCAGGTTGGCGTCGGTGAACTGGGCCGCATCCTCGGTGGTCTCGACGGCGAACCCGTTCGCCGCGCCGAGCTGCTGGATGGCGACGATGCCGGGCCCGATGGATCCGTGCCGGAATCCGGCGGTCTTGCTGAAGACCAGCACGGTGAACGGTGCGGCGCTGGCCGCGGGTGGCACGGCGACGATGCCGCCGGCCACGAGGATCGCGCTCAGTACGGCGCCGAGCCACGATCTCAGAGATCTGCGCACGGTGGTCGTCCTTTCGAGGACGGCGTGCGCCGATCACGCCTGCTGGTGTGAGGGTGGTGCCGAGCATGCCTGCGGCCCGCTCAACGCGCCGTCGCCGGTGCGAGCGTGAGACATGTAGATACATCGTTACGGCCGCGTCGCTGGCGCGTCAAGCACTTCGGCCAACTTCGTGAGAGCGTTATCTCGGCAGGTCAGCGAGTTCCTGGATCAACCAGCTGGCCGATGACCGGCTGCGGTCACCAGCTCAGCAGGCCCGCTCAGGGAAGGGTGAAGTCGAGTCGGGTGACCTGGCCGGCGGTAACGGTCGCGGTCTGCGGGGCGCTGTTCCGTTCGCCGGTGCCGACGGTGATCTCGTACCGGCCCGGCGGAAGTCGCCACTCGTAACGGCCGGTGTCCCCGGTCAGCACGCCGATCTCGGGGATCGCCGGAGCCGGCTCGTCGAGGGCGGTGACCTGCACGGACGCTTGGCGTACCGGTTCGCCCGCCGGGGTGGTGACGGTGCCGGTCACGGTTCCGGTCGGGTTGGTGCGACCCGGCGGGGGCGGCGGCCCGTCGTCCGAGACGGGGTCGTCGCCGCCGAACGCGAGCAGGCTCGCCCCGATCAGCAACGGTGCGGCGATCAGGAGTGCGAGCACCCCGAGGCGTGTCCTGCTCATGACTGCTCCCTCAATTCAATGACGGACAGTAGCTGGGACGTGCTCAGGGTGACGCCGGTTCCGTGCGGATGAGCGGCTCGCGCGCGCCCACCCGCACGGGCGGCTCGATTCAGCTGTTACGCCAGGTGATCAGGTTGTTGAAGACGCTCTCGGTGATCCGGGTGCCGTGGTTGTTGGTGGAGTGTGGCGACGAGCCGTGCAGGCCGTACGCGTGGATCGCCATCACACACTGCCCGACGCACCAGGAGCTGCCGGAGGCCCGGGTCTGATAGACCGGGCTGCCGCTCTGGCAGCCGAAGGTGTCGTTCTGGTAGAACACCTGCCGGTCGTGGGTGACCGTGACGGTCTGCCCGGCGTGCCGCCACTGCTGGCCGAAGGTCTTGTCGCAGGGGTAACCGCTGACTGTGGTCGCGGTGCCGGTGAGCGACGCGCCCTGCCACCACATGCCGAACCAGCCGGTGGTGTTGCCGGCGGCGCAGCTCAGCCGGATGGCTCCGTAGTCGTACGTCTCGTCGCCGCTCTGGGTCCAGCCGTTGACCGAGAGGAGCTGGGTGGCGGTGCAGGTGCCGTACGGCGTCGACGCCCCGTTGCGGCCAGGGATGATCTGGAAGTCGCCGCGCGGGTAGAAGTTGTTGCCGCCGCCGCCGTTCTGGCCGCCGCCCGGGTGCACGCAGTGCCCGGCGGTGGCGATGATGCTCGGGCCGTACAGCCAGCCGGTGCAGCCCCAGGTGCTGCCGTTCGTGGTGCGGACGATCTGCACGATGGCGCTGGACGGGAAGACGGTGGTCGGGTCGACCCGGACCCGGTTGTCGGTGCCGATGACGCTCTGGATTCCGATCGAGTCGCCGTCGGACGCGGCGGGACGACCGCCGGCGTCGAAGCGGTTGCCTCCCGGCCCGGCCTTGCCGGTGCCGGCGGAGCCGGAGCTGCCGGAACCCCGTACCCCGTTGAGGCCGCGCTGCGTGGGCAGCGCGACGGCGGCGGGCACGGCGCCCGAGTCGGCGACCGCGCCGTGCACCTCGCTGCGGGCGGCGGTGGTCGGAGCCTCGGCGGTCGGCGCGGCGGAGACCGGTGCAGCGGCGAGCGCCGACGCCAGGACGGTGGTGATCCCGATCGCGAGGATGATCCCCGGTCGGGTTCTGCTGGACGGTGTGGACGTCACGAGAGCCCCTCTCATCGAAGCTGGACGCTTCCGAGGGGGAAGTTATATCGACCAGGTTGATCCAGACTCGTCTCTGTCTGTCCGTCGACAGCGCTACGTTCAGTTTCGGACAGATCGCGCACCGTGTCGGCGTGGGCGCACCGCCGGGCGGCTCAGATTGACTGGCCGGCGACGACCGACAGGAGTCGGAGCTTGTCGTGGCTCTCGCTGCCCGGGGTGGCGGTGAAGACCTGCAACAACTGCGACTGGTCAGGGTCGACGAGGACCTGGCAGTGCAGTTCGAGGAGCCCGACCTGAGGGTGCTGGATGCGCTTGGGCGCGCAGTGCGCCCCGGCGACTGGATGCTCGCGCCACAACTCGGCGAACTCGGCACTCCGGGCCAGCAGGGCGTGCACGATCTCCCCGGCTCGCGAGTCCCGACCGTCACGGGTGTACGCGCGATGCAGGTCAGCGGCGATGATGCGACTCTGCGCGGGATGGTCCTGTTCGGGATGGATGCGCCGGCTCTCCGGATCGGTGAACCAGCGGTAGTGCAGGCTGCGGGCCAGGCCGGTGTGCCGGGTGTCGTCGCCGAGCAGCGCACCTGCCAGCCGGGTCTGCGTCAGTGTCTCACCGAGATCGCTCACCACCTGGGCGGCGACGTCGCCGAGGCCGTCGAAGACGCGCATCATTCCGGGGTTGACGTGGTCGTTGCGCCGGATCCGCTGCGGCGCCGGGTATCCACCGAGCCGGAACAGGTGATCCCGTTCCGCCACGGACAACCGCAGTCCTCGGGCGATCGAGGCGAGCATCTGCTCCGACGGACGCGGACCGCGCTGCTGCTCGATCCGGCTGTAGTAGTCAGCCGACATGTCGCTGAGGGCGGCGACCTCCTCGCGGCGGAGCCCGCCGGTGCGCCGCCGACGGTGCCCCCGGGGCAGCCCGACATCCTCGGGCTGGAGTGCCTCGCGTCGGCTGCGCAGGAACTCGGCGAGTCGAGCGCGGTCCATGGCGGCTCCCTCCGCTTTCCGCATCATCTGTGCCTGGTCCGGCGTACCGTGGCCGGACGTCCGTCACCTGCTGAACAACAGCAGGTCCGGGACTGTTTCCCACGCTGGCACGAGCGGGCCGGGCCAGCCAGGTTCTGGTTGTCCGGGGATCCGGGCAGCCGGCGGGCGAGCTGCCAACCACGGATCGGCTGTGCCTGGTTGGCCCCGGCGCGACCAGCCAAGACTCGGATCCATGACGACAAACACCCAGACACCCGCCGGACACTGGATCAACGGCGAGGTGGTACCCGCCGGAACCGTCCAGACCATCACCGTCAGCAACCCCGCGACCGGGGAGATCGTCGCCCAGGTGCCCGCCGGCACCGCCGCCGACGTGGACCGGGCGGTCGCCGCCGCGCGGGCCGCCTTCCCCGGTTGGGCCGCCACCCCGCCCGCCGAGCGGGCCGCCGTGCTGCGCCGCATCGGCGCGGGCCTGCGCGAGCGGAGCGAGGAGATCGCCGCGGCGATCACCGCCGAGATGGGTTCGCCGCTGAGCATGTCCCGTACCGCCCAGGTCGGCTTCCCGGTCGCGGTAGCCGACTCGTTCGCCACGTTGGCCGAGGACTTCGCGTGGACCGAGGAGGTCGGAAATTCGCTGATCGTTCGTGAGCCGATCGGGGTGGTGGGGGCGATCACGCCATGGAACTTCCCGTTGCAGCAGATCGTGTCGAAGCTGGCACCTGCCCTGATCGCCGGCGACACCATGGTGTTCAAGCCGTCGGAGGTGGCGCCGCTGACCGCGCGGATCCTCGCCGAGGTGACCGCCGAGGCGGGCCTGCCGGCCGGCGTGTTCAACGTGGTCTACGGCACGGGGGATGTCGTCGGCGAGGCGATCTCGGCGCACCCGGACATCGACATGATCTCCTTCACCGGCTCGACCAGGGCCGGGCGGCGGATCTCGGCAGTCGCCGCCGAGACCGTCAAGCGGGTCGCGCTCGAACTCGGTGGCAAGGGTGCCCTCGTGATCCTCGACGACGCCGACCTGCCCAGCGCGGTCGAGACCGGGGTGATGATGGCGTTCGCCAACGGCGGGCAGGTCTGCGGCGCGTGGCCACGGATGTTGGTGCCGGCGTCGCGCCAGGACGAGGTCGTGCGCCTGGCGGTCGCCGCCGCCGCCCAGTACACCGTCGGTGACCCCAACGACGAGAGCACCCGGATCGGCCCGATGGCGTACGAGGCACACCGGCAGAAGGTGGAGAGCTACATCGAGCGGGGTGTCGCCGACGGGGCGAAGCTCGTGTTCGGCGGACCCGGCCGGCCGGAGGGGCTGGAGAAGGGGGCGTACGTGCGGCCGACCATCTTCGCCGGGGTCGACCCGGACTCGGCCATCGCCCAGGAGGAGATCTTCGGCCCGGTCCTGACCATCATCGGGTACGCCGACGAGGACGAGGCGGTGGAGATCGCCAACAGCACGATGTACGGCCTCACCTCGGGCGTCTTCGGCGAGCCCGAGCACGCGCTCGCCGTCGCCAGGCGACTGCGGGCCGGTCAGGTCGACGTCAACGGTGGCCAGTGGAACCCGTACGCCCCGTTCGGGGGGTACCGGCAGTCCGGCAACGGTCGCGAGTTCGGCCGGGCCGGTCTGGAGGAGTTCCTGGAGATCAAGTCCATCCAGCGCTGACCAGGACCGCAACGGCCGGGAGGAACCCCTGTTCCTCCCGGCCACGCCACGCCGATGAGGTGCCCCGTGCCACGGCCCGTGACAGGCGGCGCCAACCCCGGCAGGGGCGCCGACGTCTACCGCTCAGGCCGCGACGGCCTGCTCCGAGTACGCCCACAGGCGCTCTGCCGCCTCCTGATCGAGGGCGTGCGGGGCCACCCCCGCCTCCGCCTCCTCCGGCGCCGGAACCACCTCGGCCTCCTGGTTGTCCTCGAAGTACCGCCCGGTGACGCCCTCGACGAGGGGCGAGGCGGCCAGCAGGACCGAGGTCGAGGCGCCCTGCTCGGGCGTCTTGTAGTAGTCCAGCGGGACCCGGTTGCCGGCCTCGTCCAGCACGCCGAAGGCACGCATCGTCTCGTCGTCGAGATGCCGCTGGAGGTTTGTCAGGATGTAGCCGGGATTGGCGGCGTTGCCGATGATGCCCTGGTCCGCCCAGCGGTTGGCGATACCGACTGCGAACAGCACCGTCGCGGTCTTGGACTGGCCGTACGCCGACCAACGGTCGTACGGACGCTCGGTGAAGTGCGGGTCGGCGAAGTCGAAGGGTGCCCGCAGGTGCGCGCCCGAGCTGACCAGGACGATGCGGGCCGAACCCGCGGCGCGGAGATTGTCGTGCAGGCCGGTGACGAGCGCGAAATGCCCGAGGTGATTGGTGGCGAGTTGCGCCTCCCAGCCCTGCGCGGTGAGCTCACGGTTCGGCACGGCCATGATCCCGGCGTTGGCGACCACGGCATGTACCGGTCCCTGCCAGTCCGCCACGAAGGCGGCGACCGAGGTCAGGTCGGACAGGTCGAGCTGGGCGGCGCGGGCCGAGCCCGGTAGGGCTGCCATATCCTCGACCAGGTCGCCCGCGGCGGCTGGTCTGCGGATGGCGATGGTGACCTCCGCTCCGGCGCCGACCAGGGCGCGTACGGTCTCGACGCCGAGGCCGGAGGCGCCGCCGGTGACGATGATCCGGCGACCGGTGAGGTCGACGCCGTCCAGTACCTCCGCAGCGGTGGTCCGGGGCCCGAACGGGGTGACCACCCGGGAGCGGGTCTTCGTGTTGTCGTCCATACGGGCAACGTTAGGTTCACTGGGCTGGACGTACTATGGTTTTGCGTCCAATTCTCTTTAGTGTTCGTCCAGGGAGCAGGGATGGACCCGCTGCACGACGTGCTGACGCTGCTCGGCACCACCGGCCACGTCTCCGCAAGTATGGAGGCGGGCGGCAGCTGGGCTGTCGAGTTCGAGGCACCTGCGGGGATCAAGTTCAACGCGGTCCGCCGGGGGCGCTGCTGGTTGCGCCTCGACGGTTCCACCGAGGCACTGCCGCTCGCGGCGGGCGACTGCTACCTGCTGACCCGTTCCCGGTCGTACACCCTCTTCAGTGACCCCGAGGCGGTCCCGGTGCCGGCGCGATCGATCTTCCTGGCGGCGACGGGCGGGGTGGCCCGCACCGGGACGGGCGACGACTTCGCGGCCATCGGCGGTGCGTTCCACTTCGGCGAACGGGCCCGCACGCTGCTGCTCGACGCCCTGCCCCCGGTAGTCCACGTGCCCGGGGCGGCCGCCGAGGCCGCCACCCTGCGCTGGGCGATCGACCAGGTCGACACGGAGCTGCGACAGCAGCGGGCCGCCGCCGGTCTCGTCGCCGAGCATCTCGCTCTCGTCATGCTCATCCAGCTGCTTCGCCATCACCTCGCCGTCGACGCCCGAACGAGCACCGGCTGGCTGTCCGGCCTCGGTGACCCGGTGGTGGCCGTGGCGCTGCGGGAGATGCACGAGCGGCCGGCACACCAGTGGACGGTGGCGGAACTGGCCCGGGCCGCCTCGGTGTCCCGATCGACCCTGGCCGCACGGTTCAGGGCGGTCGTGGGCCGGGCCCCGCTGGAGTACCTCACCGCCTGGCGGGTGGAACTCGCCGCCGACCGGCTCCGCCGCGGCGACGACACCCTGGCCCGCATCGCGCAACAGGTCGGCTACGGCTCCGAGAGTGCCCTCAGCGTCGCCTTCAAGCGCGTCACCGGCCACACCCCGCGCGCCTACCGCCGCCACCGCCCCCACTGACCCCCGCGATCTTGCACTTCCTGTCGGGGCAGATCCGCTGGTGTCCGGCATTTCGGCGACCGAAAGTGCAAGATCGGCGCGGGGTGGGGTCAGCAGACCCGGGCGGGGGTGGGGACGGCGTCGGGGCCGTCCTGTTCGACTGTGGAGAGGTTGGTGAGGGTGGTGGCGGCGATGTTGTGCAGGCCGTCCTCGGTGAAGAACGCCTGGTGCCCGGTGATCAGCACGTTGGGGAACGTGGTGAGGCGGGCGAAGTCGTCGTCGCCGAGGACCCGTTCGGAACGGTCCTCGAAGAACAGGTCGCTCTCCTCCTCGTACACGTCGAGGCCGAGGTAGCCGATCCGGCCGCTCTTGAGTCCGTTGATCACGGCCCGGGTGTCCACAAGCGCGCCCCGACCGGTGTTGATCAGCATGACGCCCTCGCGGAACAGGGCGATCCGTTCGGCGTCGATCAGGTGCCGGGTCTCCGGGGTGAGCGGGCAGTGCAGGGTCACGATGTGCGACTCGGTCAACAACCGCTCCAGGGGGACGTACTCCACCCCGGCGGCGACGGCCGCGTCGCTCGGATACGGGTCGCTGGCCAGCACCCGGCAACCGAAACCCGCCATGATCTGCGCGACGCAGACACCGATCCGACCGGTACCGACAATGCCGACCGTACGGCCGTGCAGGTCGAAGCCGAGCAGGCCGGCGAGGGCGAAGTTGTGTTCGCGCACCCGGTTGTAGGCTCGGTGGATCTTGCGATTCAGGGCGAGGATCAGGCCGACGGTGTGCTCGGCCACCGCGTGCGGCGAGTACTCCGGCACCCGCACCACGGTCAGGCCCAGCTTGCGGGCGGTGGCCACGTCGACGTTGTTGAAACCGGCCGAGCGCAGCGCCACCACCCGGACGCCGACCTCGGCGAGCTGGTCGAGCACCTCGGCGCAGAGGTCGTCGTTGACGAAGGCGCAGACCGCGTCCGACCCCTCGGCGAGCCGGGCGGTCTGCGCGGTGAGCCGCGGCTCCAGAAAGGTCAACTCGTGACCGGCTGCGGCGTTCGCCTCGGTGAGGAACGTCCGGTCGTACGGCTTGGTGCTGAACACTGCCACCCGCATGGGCCACCTCCACCCTTCACGCTAAGGCCGGACACCGGTTCGGGGGAGGGTCCTGCGGCCCGTCGATCCGTGTCGGTGATCCGCGTGCACATCGAACTGTTCGCCCTCCGCGTCCGTACCAGTGCGTGGGAGGTCGCACAAGCCATGGCCGTACGTCGGATCGTCGTCATCGTGCTGGGCGCCGGAGTCGCGCTGACGACCGGTGCGGTGCCCGCGGCCGCGCACGGCGCACCGACCTACCCGCTCAGCCGGTCCGCCGCCTGCGCTCCGGACGGCGAGCACGCCGAGAAGCCGGCCTGCCGGGCGGCGGTCAAGGCGGGTGCGGCGCTGCGCGAATGGGACAACATCCGGGTGTACGGGGTCAACGGCCAGGACCGGGAGCGGATCCCCGACGGCGAGTTGTGCAGCGGTGGATTGTCGGCTTATCGGGGCCTGGACCTGGCGCGGTCCGACTGGCCGGCGACGCCGCTGACGGCCGGTGCCGAGTTCGTCTTCCGCTACCGCACCACGATCCCGCACCGGGGCAGCTTCCGGCTCTACCTGACCCGCCCGGGCTACGTCCCCACGAAGAAGCTGACCTGGGCGGATCTGGACGCGGTGCCGTTCCTGCGGGCCACCGACCCGCCGGTCCGCGACGGTGCGTACCAGATGACCGGGCGGCTGCCGGACGACCGTACCGGCCGCCACATGATCTACACGGTCTGGCAGAACTCCGACAGCGCGGACACCTACTACTCCTGCTCCGATGTGGACGTCCAGCAGGCCGGCGTCGCCGGGTCGGACCCGGCGGACGCGGTCACCAAGGGCACCGGCCCGGACGACCCGACGAAGACCGGCCCGGAGCAGGGCGGCGGCGCGGACGGGCCGACGCGGGTCGCCGGCGCCACCGGGGGCGAGGCGGCGGAGAGCAACGTTCCGGTCGCGTCGGTGACCCCGCTGGACTCCCGACGGTGGCTGATGATCGCCGGTGGCGCGCTGGTCATGCTGCTGATCCTGCTGGTCGGCATGCGGCTCCGCGGATCCCGCAGCGGCCCGTCGCCCGGCCGGCCCTGCACGGTACGCAACCACCGGGCCAACCCCCGCGTCTGGTGACCGGGCGCGGGTGGTGGCCCGGACGTCCGGCCCGGCGGTGACCGTCGGGCCGGTGTCCGCTCCGATCAGGCCAGCTGGGCGTCGATGTCGGCCAGCTCCTCGACGCTCAGGTCGAGGTTGTCCACCGCGGCGATGTTCGCCTCCAACTGCGGCACACTGCTGGCGCCGATGATGAGGCTGGTCATCCGGGGGTCGCGCAGCGCCCAGGCGAGCGCGAGCTGGGCGAGAGACTGGCCGCGCTGCTGCGCGATGGCGGCCAGTCCACGGATGGTGGCCAGCCGCTGCTCACTCACGTCGCTCTCGTTGAGGAAGACGCTGGTGCGGACCCGGGAGTCGGCCGGGATGCCGTCGAGGTAACGGTCGGTGAGCAGCCCCTGGGCCAACGGGCTGTAGGCGATGCAGCCGGCACCTACCCGCTCCAGCGTGTCGAGCAGCCCGTCCTCCTCGGTCCACCGGTTGAACATCGAGTACGCCGGCTGATTGATCAGCAACGGGGTACCCAGGTCACGCAGGATCGCCGCGGCCCGCTCGGTCTGCTCGGAGGTGTAGTTCGAGATGCCGACGTAGAGGGCCTTGCCGGAGCGGACGGCGGCGTCGAGGGCGCCCATCGTCTCCTCCAGCGGGGTGTCCGGGTCGTACCGGTGGCTGTAGAAGATGTCGACGTAGTCCAGGCCGAGTCGACGCAGCGACTGGTCGAGTGAGGCGATCAGATTCTTGCGGGAACCCCACTCACCGTACGGGCCGGGCCACATCAGGTAGCCGGCCTTGCTGGAGATGACCAACTCGTCCCGGTACGCCTTGAGGTCCCCGGCGAGCATCCGGCCGAAGTTCTCCTCCGCGGAACCGGGCGGCGGTCCGTAGTTGTTGGCCAGGTCAAAATGGGTGACGCCGAGATCGAAGGCGCGCCGGACGATGTCCCGCTGGCGCTCGAAGGGGCGGTCCGGTCCGAAGTTGTGCCACAGGCCGAGCGAGATCGCGGGCAGCCGCAGCCCGCTGGCTCCACTGCGCCGGTAGGTCATCTGGTCGTAGCGCGCGTCGGCGGCGAGGTAGGTCACGATCATGACCATAGCCCGAGGCCGGACGGGCGACACCCGGACGCAGACGGTCCAGCCTCGCGGGCAGATGGGCCTGCTGGCGGTGCTGGGATCGGTGGCGGCGGACGGAGCCGGATCGGCGAGGCCGACGCCGGAGCTAGCTCGGGGGTAGCGGACGCTGTCGAGCTGAGAGCGTGAACACATCGCCACCTCCCGGCTGCGGCCCGACCCCCGACCCGTTGGCGGCTGCCCGGCTCAGAGCGCAGGCGGCTCAGCTCGACAGCGCCGGAAGGGCAAGGTACAGGGACGGCTGCGGCAGCCCGGCCAGAGCCGGCCATGCGTCGGTGGCGCCAAGTCAGCCCGGCTCGTACTGCATGCCACGCGCCGTCGTGTGCCGCGCCGGGTAGCGTCGACCCATGCGTTACGTGCGGCTCGACACCCCGAAGCCCCTGTCCAGGATCGGCCTCGGTACGTGGCAGTTCGGTTCGCGGGAGTGGGGCTACGGCGCCGACTACGAACGGCTGGCGGCGGACATCGTCCGGCGCGCCGTCGAGCTGGGCGTGACCCTCTTCGACACCGCCGAGATCTACGGCTTCGGCCGCAGCGAACGGCTTCTCGGCGCGGCGCTTGCCGCTGACCGGGACAAGGTGGCCGTCGCCACCAAGATCCTGCCGGTGTTACCGGTCGCGGCGGTGGTGCAGCAGCGGGCGGTCGCCTCGGCGGCTCGGCTCGGCGTCACCAGCATCGATCTCTACCAGGTGCACCAGCCCAACCCGGTGGTCAGCGACCACCGGACCATGCGCGGGATGCGCGCGTTGCAGGACGTCGGCCTGGTCGCTGAGGTCGGGGTGAGCAACTACAGCCTGCGCCGCTGGCAGGTGGCGGAGGCGGCGCTGGGTCGGCGGGTGCTCAGCAACCAGGTCCGCTACAGCATGCTCGACCGCAAGCCGGAGGAGGACCTGCTCCGGTACGCGGAACAGGCCGGCCGCCTGGTCATCGCGTACAGCCCGCTGGCGCAGGGGTTTCTCTCCGGGCGGTACGACGCGAACCACCCGCCGGTCGGCGCGATCCGCCGGGCCAACCCGTACTTCCTGCCGGAGAACCTGGAACGCGGCAGCGCGTTGATCGAGACGTTGCGTCAGGTGGCCGCCGCGCACGACGCGACACCGAGCCAGATCGCCCTGGCGTACGTGCTGCGTCACCCGAACGTGGTGGCCATCCCCGGCGCGTCCAGCGTGGAGCAGATGGAGCGCAACGCGGCCGCCGCCGAGATCGACCTGACCGAGGACGAGTACGCCGCACTTGTCAACGCGGCCCGGGCGTTCCGTCCGGTCACCGGTTTGGCCGCGGTACCGAAATTCATCAGGTCCCGCACCCGCGGCTGACCGTGCGGACGATGTCCACAGCACCATCGGAAGCGTTGAACGGGGTGACCCACCCGAGTCGCCGCGTTGCACGATGCCGCTACGATGGCCCGGTTCGTTGGCGGGTTCGGCGGTAGGGACGGGCTCTGGTCCGGCGGCTCCCGCACAAGTCATCGCTCATTCGGGCGCGAGTTTCCTTCGCGGGTGGACGGATCACTATGGATACGACCGAAGACGGCTCCCTGGGCGTCCTGGTGGACCTCAGCGACGTGAGCCTCGCCGATCTGCCGGAGCTGGACGGGTCGCCGTTCGCCTGCTCGCTACGCCGGATCCTGGACGAGATCGACCGCCCGCAGGACGCGGTCGCCGGGTGGAACTCGGCGATGTGACCGTGCCGGGCGAGGGGCGTGGTCAGGCAGTGGTGGACCCTCCGGCAGCGGTGCGGCCGGTGCCCTTCTCCGAGTACATCCTCAAGGTCCACAGCAGGTGCAACCTGGCCTGCGACTACTGCTACATGTACGAGCTGGCGGATCGCCGGGCCCGCACCGATCCGCCGCTGATGTCCACCGACATCTTCGACCTCACCTGCCGACGGGTGGCGGAGCACGTCCACGCGCACGAGCTGAGCGCGGTCCGCATCGTGCTGCACGGTGGTGAGCCGTTGCTGGCCGGCGCCGCGACGCTGGCGCGAATGGCCGAGCGGCTGCGGGCGGCGGTGCACCCCGCCTCCGCCCGGGTGAGTGTGCAGACAAACGGCACGCTGCTCGACGATCGGGCGCTGTCCGTGCTGGCCGACGCGGGCGTGCTGATCGGGGTGAGCCTGGACGGTGACCGGGCCGCCAACGACAGGCGCCGACGGTACGCCTCCGGGCGCGGCAGTTTCGACCAGGTCGACCGGGCGTTGCGGCTGCTGGCCGACCGTCCCGGGGCGTACGCCGGAATTCTCTGCGTGGTCGACCTCGACGCCGATCCCCGGCGGATCTACGAAGCCCTGCTGGCGTACCGCCCGCCGATTGTGGACTTCCTGCTGCCACACGCCAACTGGGACGCCCCGCCGCCCGGGCCGGGGCAGGCCGCGACAGCGGCGGCGTACGGCAGGTGGCTCTGCGACGCCTTCGACGCGTGGTACGACGTGCCGGTTCGGCTCACCCGGGTCCGACTCTTCGAGGAACTGATCAATCTGCTGCTCGGCGGGAGCAGCCGGACCGAGTCGGTGGGACTGAGCCCGGTCGCCGCCGTCGTGGTCAACACCGACGGCGGGTACGAACAGGTCGACACGTTGCGGTCGACCTATGCCGGCGCGGTCGACACCGACCTGACGGTCTTCGACCACTCCTTCGACGACGTGCTGCGTCATCCCGCCATCGCCGTACGCCAGGCGGGTCTGTCGGCGCTGGCCGCCGACTGCCGGGCCTGTCCCGTCCACCTGGTCTGCGGGGGCGGCAACTACCCGCACCGGTACCGGGCCGGCAGTTTCCGCAACCCCTCGGTGTACTGCCGAGATCTGCGCCTGCTCATCGAGCACGTCTCGGGCCGGCTGCGAGCGGACCTGACCAGCCTGCGGAGCAAGGAGCGGTGAGCGGCCACCACCGGCTCCGGCCGGCCGATCTCGACGCGCTCGCCGCCGGTCCGGGCAGCGCCGACCTGGTGCGTACGCTTCGCGCCGGGCAGGTCAGCAAACGGATGCTGCACCTGCGCGCGGTGCTCGACCTGGCCGGCCCGGAGCGGACCGGAACGTACTTCGCGCTGCTCACCGCCGCGGTCCGGCGGAGTCCGGCGGTCGGTCCGGAGCTGCTCGCCCTGCCGCACACCGGCGCGTGGCTGGCGGTCACCCTGCGCCGGCTGCGTCAGCGGCCGGACGGCTCCACGGTCCCGGCAGCGTCCGGCCGCACCACCGCCGGCCTGGACCTGCCCACCGAGGCGGACCGCCCGACCGGCGTCGACCTGGGATATCTCGGCGCGCTGGCCGCGACGGCGGCGATCCGGGCGGGCCTGGACTTCGAAGTGACCCTCCCGGCACCGGAAGGTGAGGTGTTCCTGCCGTCCCTGGGGCGGGCCCGCTGCGGCGGCATCGGTCCGGTGACCGTGTCCCGGTCGGGGGACCGGGTGCGGGTGGGGTCGGTCGAGGTGCCTTCGCCCGACGGGGACGGGCCGGCGGGCGCGGGTGTCGACAGTGCCGGCTGGTCCGGCCTGCATCGGCTGACCGGCAGCGCCGACGGCCTCAGCATCGACCTGTGGCTGGACGACCTCGACCCGTACCGCGACTGCCACCGGCTCTGCGCGACCGGGCGGCTGGACGCGGCCGTGGTCGGGCGGTGGCAGCGGATGTTGGACGAGGCCTGGCCGATCCTGGTCCGGCACCACCGGGGCGACGCGGAAGCGATCTCTGAGGGGTTGCGGACCGTGGTGCCGTTGCAGTCCGACTCGGCCAGCGCCGGGGTGAACGTCACAAGCATGGACGCGTTCGGCGCGGTCTCGATGACCCCGCCCGCCGACGGTACGGCGTTGGCGCTCGGCCTGCTGCACGAGTTCCAGCACGCGAAACTCGGCGCCGCCACCGACATCGAGCCGCTGCACGACGCCGAGGACCGGCGGTACTACTACGCGCCCTGGCGCGACGATCCCCGTCCGCTCGGTGCCGCCCTGCACGGGGTCTACGCCTTCGTGGCGGTGACCGAGTTCTGGCGTACCCGTCGGACGGTGCTCCCGCCCGGCCGGACCCGGCTGGCCGAGGTGGAGTTCGCGCGTTGGCGGGACCGGGTCGCCCGGACCTGTGCCGACATCCGTGCGTACGGGCGGCTGACGGCGGCCGGACGCCGGTTCGTCGCCCGGCTGGGCGAGGTCATCGACGCCTGGCGGGACGAGGTGGTGCCGGTCGAGGCCGCCGCGCTGGCCCGGGAGGCGGCTGACGATCACTGGACGGTGTGGCGGCTGCGCAACCGGCGGCCGGAGACAGGGCCGGTGCAGCGGCTCGCCGACGCCTGGCGGGCGGGGTCAGCGTGCCCGGCGATCACCGTTCCGGTCGCGGTGCGCCCAGCCGACGGTAGGTGGCTGAGCCGCAGCCCCCGACTGGACCTGGTCCGGCTGCGGCTGGCCGACCCGGCGCGTTTCGAGCGGCTGCGCAGCGGTGCCGAGCGCCTCGCCGACGCGCTCCCGGAGGCCTCGGCCGGCGACCTGGCACTGGCCGCCGGTGATCACCTCGCGGCCCGTGACTGGTACCGGCGACAACTGCGGCAGCAGCCGGACCAGACGGCGGCGTGGGTCGGTCTGACGCTCGCCGACGCTCGGTTACCGGCGACCGAGACGGCGCTGCGCGCCGACCCGGAGCTGTGCCGGGCGGTGCTGTGCGCGGTCGCGGAGTCCACGGCGGCGCCGGACCCGCTGGAGTTGTCCCGCTGGCTGGCGCCGGTGACGTGCGTGTCCGCTCCGGACGGCCCGGCACCGGACGAACCAGCATCGAGCGGACGGCGGCCGGACAGTCCGCCATCGAGCGAACCGTCCCCGGGCCGACTGCGGCAGGGCGGGCCGCAGTCGGTTGGACCGGCGCCGGTCAGGTCGGTGGCGGCTCAAGATCGCAGTTGAGCCGGTTCGCCTCGACGAGGGCGATGGTGTTCGGGTGCTCCTCGCCGAGCACCCGACGGAACAGCGGCATGACCTGCTCCCGCAGCGACCGGGCAGCGCCGTGGTCCCCGGTGACGCTCAGGCTGGTGGCGAGATTGTTCGCCACCGCCAGGGTGTCCGGGTGCCCCGGCCCGAGGATCCGCCGGCTGCGCTCGTACGCCTCCCGGTCGCTGGCCAGGGCCTCGGCGAACTGCCGGCGGCCGAACCAGCAGTTCGCCAGGTTGATGTTGGCCGCCAGGGTGTACGGATGATCGGCACCGATCCGCTCGCTGAACCGGGCGACCACCTCCTCGGAGACCTCGAAGGCGGCCTCCGCGTCACCCGCCTTGCGCAGGAAGATCGCCAGGTTGTTGGCGTACGCGAGGGTGAACAGGTGGTCCTCGCCCATGTGGTCGCGGTACCAGCGGTGCACCGGTCGGGCCCGGCGCAGCGCTCCCGCGTCGTCACCTATCGCCGACTCGTCGCAGGCCAGGTTCATCGCACTGGCCTGCACGTCCGGGTGATCCGGGCCGTGCCGGCGGCGGGAGCGCACCAGCACGTCGGCGCTCAACGCGTGCGCCCGCTCCAACTCGCCGAGCTTGCGCAGGGTCACCGCGTAGTTCTTCAACGCCCGCAACGTCTCCGGGTCCTCCTCGCCGAGCACCAGCCGGTTCGCCTCCACCGCCGCCTCCAGCACCCGGCGTGACTCGACGAGGTCGCCGGTGTCGCGCAGGTCGCGGCCGTACTGGCCGGCGGAGAACAGGGTGAACGGGTGCATCGGGCCGAGCGTCTCCCGGCGCCGGGCCAGGGTGCGTTCGTTGCGGCTCAGCGCACCACGCAGGTCGCCGACCAGGCGCAGCGAGATGGCCAGGTTGTGCGCCGCGATGAGCGCGCGGGGATGGTCCTCACCGAACACCTCCCGGGCCAGTTCCTCGGTGCGGGTGTCCAGCTCGCGGGCCCGCTCGAAGAAGCCGAGCGCCCGTAGGTCGGCGGCGAGGCTGCCGGCCGCGATCACCGTGTATTCGTGGTCCTCACCGAGGCTGCCGCGAAGCCGGTCGTGGACGTCGCGGTCGATGTCGTAGGCCTCCTGGTAGCGGGCCTCCAGGCGCAGGGCGTTCGCCAGTTGGAACCGCATCATCAACGTCTGCGGATCGTTTGGGCCGTACCGTCGCAGCCACAGCGTGATCGCCTGCTCGGCCAGTTCGGCGCAGGTGGCGAAGTCCACCCGGATCCACATGTAGCGGGCCACGTCGAGCAGCAGTTGCCGGACCTCCGGCTGATCCGAGGTGAGGGTCCGCGACGGCAGCAGGTGCGGCCACAGCTCCGCGTAGATCGGCCAGTTGTCGGGCTTGTCGGGATCTTTGGGGTTGGCGGCGGCCAGGATGGAGTGCACGTGCTGACGGTTCTCGTCCTTCTCCCGCTCGGAGAGGGACTCCCGGATCAGCTCCTGCACCAGCGGGTGCATCCGCAGGCTGGTCTGGCCGGCCTCGTCGGCACGCTCCTGAGCGCGCCCCCGGCCGCCGCCACGCACGCTGTCGATGCGGGCCAGCGCGTACCGGCCGATGTCGCGCAGCGTCCGACCCATCAGCAGCGGGTCGCGCAGCGACCCGTCGTAGGAGAGCAGCACGTTTATGAAGCGGTCCCCGTTGATCAACGACATCGGGATCGGCTCGCTGGCGAAGAACGCGCAGACCTCCAGCAGCTTCGCCGCCGCCGGATTGCGCTCCCGCAGACTGTCCAGCGAGACCAGCCACGGCTGGGCACCGGTCTGCTGGTAGTCGGCCGGCAACTCCTCGGCGAGCATGTCCGGCAGGTAGCGCCGGACCCGGGCGAGGTACTGCGCGGGTGTCTCGCCGGTGGTGGCCAGCCACGCGCCGGCCTGTTCGATGGCCAGCGGCAGGTCACCGAGCCGGTCGGCGATCAGGTCGGCGTCGCCGTCGGCCAGATGCCGGGCCCGTCGCCGCAGCAGGGCGACGCTCTCCTCCCGGTCGAACGCGCCCACCTCCAACATCCGGGCCGGCCGGGCCCAGGCGTGGTTGCGGGTGGTGACCAGGATGTGCCCGGGCCCCTGCGGGATCAGGTCGAGCAGTTCCGAGGGCTCGTCAGCGTTGTCGAGGACGAGCAGCCAGCGCCGGAACGGCACGCCCCGGCGCAGCACGTCGAGGACCCAGCTGACCCGTTCGCTGACGCTGCCGCTGAGCGGGGCGTCGAGTTCGGCGGCCAGCCGGTCGGCGAGCGCGCCCAGGGCGAGCCGGAGCACGCTGGGCTGCTGCGCCGAGATCCACCAGACGATGTCGTACTCGGCGCGGAACCGGTAGGCGTACTCCAGTGCGATCTGGCTCTTGCCGACGCCGCCGAGACCG
Organism: Micromonospora sp. NPDC049891; assembly: GCF_040660295.1. Classification (NCBI taxonomy): domain Bacteria; kingdom Bacillati; phylum Actinomycetota; class Actinomycetes; order Micromonosporales; family Micromonosporaceae; genus Micromonospora; species Micromonospora sp. NPDC049891. The sequence goes on along the minus strand of NZ_JBFAML010000023.1, from coordinate 21,634 downwards.
TGCAGCGCCAACGGCACATGACCCGCGTCCGAGCTGGACAGCCAGTCGCGCATCTCCTCCAGCAACGGACCGCGACCGACGAACTGGACGTTGCGGGGCAGCGGCACCCGCCAGACCGGCGGCTCGTTACCCGGGAAGCGACGGCGTCGGTGGGTGTCCTCCGGGTCGGGGGCGGGCCGGGCGGGATGGCCCAACGCCTCCAGCAGCCGGGCCGTCGCCTCCTGCTCGCTGATCCCCACCAGGTCGACAGGTGCGCGTTCCACGAACAGCCCGGGAGCGCGGGAATTGTCCAGCCGCACCGGCACCAGGTAGCTGGTGCCGGTGGTGGGGTCGTGGGTGGTGGCCTGGCTCCACAGCTCGGCCGCGTTCGGCGACTGCATGTACTCCTGGGAGAGCAGCACGACCAGCCGGGCGGCGTCGTTCAGACCGACGGTGGCCCGGTCACCGCCGGACGGGTTGGCGGGAAAGTCGACCTCCCGCATGACCGCCCGCAAGCCGGCGGCGCGAAGCTCGTCGCAGATCCACTCCGCCCAGACCCGGTCCAGCGCCGCGTAACTGACGAAGACGTCGGGGGCGGCACCGACGAGCCGTTGCCGCTCGAACTTGGCCAGCCAGGTCCGGCGGAGTCGGTCGTCCAACGGGGGCAGGTCCTCGACCTCGCCGTCGGTGATCGCGCGGGTCAACCGCTCGTACGCGGCGAGCAGGGTCGCCTCGTGATGGGCCCGGTCACCGAAGGCGGCCAGGATCTCCTCGTACGCGTAGTAGGGCTGGTAGGGGATCTCCACCTCGCCCCAGTACCTGTCCGTCTCCTCGGGCGAGAGCCGGGGCAGCAACGGGGTGAACCGTCGGCGTGCCTGATCCCGGCCGGCCTCCAGCTTGAGCTGCTCGGCGTTGTCGACCCGCATCGGCACCGGCAGGATCCGCACCGGCCGGTCGCCGCGCTGGCGGACGATCGACCGGGCCACCGCCGCGGCACCGTCGATGCTCTGCTCGTTGAGGGTGAAAGAGGTGACGACCGCGTCGGGCAGCCGCACCGTGCAGATGCCGGCACCGTCGCTGACCCCGGTGCGGCTGTCGATCAACACATAGTCGTAGTTCGCCCGCATGCTTGCCGCCAGCGCGTCCAGGAAGCTGTTGCCGCCGAGCTTCTCGAAGAACGCCTGCCAGTCGAAGGTGCTCACCGCCTTCGTGTACGACGGGTCCTGGCGCCCGGCGGGGAGCAGGTCCAGAAAACCGGGCCGGACGGGACGGGCACCGCCGGTGAGGTCGCGGTGCGGTGTCGGGAAGCGCCACTCCAGCGACACCGCGTGCCGCAGCACGTCGGCCGCCGTGCCGATCCAGTCCGGGTCCTCGGTCTCGTCCATCGGGCGTACCGCGGCGTCGGCGTAGTCCCGCGCCATGTCGATCACCCCGCGCGAGGTGCGCAGGTCCTTGTCCAGCAGGAACGGATGGAAGTAGCGGTGCAGGCCGGGGGATTCCAGGTCCCAGTCCACGGCGAGCACCCGGTGGCCGTTCGCGGCGAGGATCCAGGCCACGTTCGCCAGCGCCATGGTGCGTCCGGTGCCGCCCTTGTACGAGTAGAACGTGATGATCCGGCCTTCTCTGTCGGCGGCTGCCGCGACCGGGTCGCTGCTCGTCACGCTGGTCCTCCCGTTCCACGCTGGTCGTCGTCACGCGCCCACGGGCCGTCCAGTCGAGGCGGCGAGGTGTCCGTCGCAGGGTCGGGCGGCCGGTGCACCGAACCCCGGCTGAACACCCGGTTCCGGGCGACCTCAAGCACCTCCGGCAGCTCATCCTCGAAGGCCCGGTGGGTGATGATGTTCGACCGGTACAGCTCGTCGTCCGAAGTGAACTCGTTGAAGATCTCCCGGCAGGCGCGGGAGAGCGTCTGCCAGTGCTCGCGGGTCTCCGGGTCGTCGCGACTGCTGGGAATGAGGACCGCGGTGGCGGCACTCCGGTCGCCCAACGCCGCCGAGGCGTGTGCGACAAGGGCCTGCCGCCGTTGTGGCAGGCGGGTCATCCAGGCGTCGACGATCAGCACCAGGATCTGGTTGTAGCGGGCGGCCAGCTCGGCGCTGTGGGGTAGCTGGTCCATCTCCACCACGGTGGACTGATAGCTGTGGTCGGCGGCGATCTCCCGGGCGTAGTCGACAAGTGGCTCCGGCATCGGCGGCCGGTACGGGGCCCACTGCAACGGGTCGTCGCCGTACACCGTGACGTGCTGGCGTATCCCGCGCATCTCGTCGCGGTTGGACGCGGCCACGACGAAGTGCACCAACATCGGGTTGGTGGCGTCGCCGCCGGTGGCGGTGACGCGGTCGGCGCCGATCGTGACCTGCTCGGGGTGGAAGGCGCTGTCGACTGCCTGAAGGTCGACCGGGCGGTGCTGCTCCGGTAGGGGATTGGCCTCCACGCTGGCCACGATCTGGCTGGCCAGCTCGAACAGGAAGGTGCGGTAGTCGTCGCTGTGCCGTTGGAGCCGCATCAGCTGCCGCACGCCGAGGCGTTGGTAGAGGTCACCGAGACTGTCGGAGGTGTACTGCAAGGGGTGGGCCACCGGGTGGATCCGCCCCGGCTGCGCGGGGATCCACATCAGTGGCTTGAGCAGCGAGGTGTCCACCCGCCGCTGGCTCTCGAACCGGGCGGTGCGCTCGGCGAAGAGCTGCCACTCCTGCCCGCACACCCGGCTCTGGAAATACCGGGGTGTCATCAGGGCGAGAAAGGACCGGCAGCTGCCGAGCGCCTCGACCAACCGCTGCGGCCACCGTTCGCCGAGCAGGATGGTCCGGTCGACGAACCCGACCCGTTCGTCCCGGGACAGACCGGCGATCAGCCGCACCTCTGCACTGAGATCCTCGTAGAACTTCTGGACGAGTGCGTCCTCGTCGCCTCTGGCGTAGCTGAGGAAGAAGTACAGCACCGCACCTCCGCGCCTGGGACTCTGGCCATGGGGTGGCTGGGTCGTGGCTGTCGCCGGTGGGCCAGGTTCCAGCGGCCGTGGCGGCGGGAGCTTCACCGCGAGTATAGGTGTGGAAGCGGTGCGTGGCAGCCCGCTGAACTGTCGTATCCCAGGTGGCGGTGACCGGCCTGACGGGGCACCGGCATCATGGGGCGATGGATCCTCGCGCGCCGCTGCGTCCGCTGGTCGCCGGCTCCACCTGGCGGCGCGGCGTGTTCCTGTTGCTCGGTGGGGTTCTCGCCCTGCCGTACGCGTTGCTCGGGGTGGCTTTCGGGCAGTTGTTCGCCACCTCCGGGGCGCCCCGGCTGCTGGTCCTGGTGCTGCTGGTCCCGGCGGCCACCATCGCCGTCGTACCGATCTTCCTCGGCGGTAGCCGCGCGCTGGAGATCGCCGCGGTCCGTGGCCTGCTCGGGGTCGACCTGCCCGAGCCGTTGCCCGGTCACCGGCTCGACCGGGAGACCCGGCTGCGCGCCGCGCTCTGGATCGGACTGCACCTGACCAGTGGCGCGCTGGTGGTGACCGCGCTGTTCAGTGCCGTGCCGATGGCGCTGGCGTTCATCGTCGCGCAGGCCGGGGTGGACGTCGGGATGACAGGTGCCGAGCGGTTCGGACCGTTCGACGGCGGGGACACCGGTTGGTTGGCACTCCTCGCGGTGCTCGTACTGGCCGCTCTCGGCTACGTCGTGGCCGGGCTCGGCGCGCTTGCCGCGTCGATGGCCCCGGCGCTGCTGGGACCGGCGTCGGCCGAGCGGATCGCCGCGTTGGAGGCCCGGGCCGCGCGGCTGGCCGAACGCAACCGGCTGGCCCGGGAACTGCACGACTCGGTCGGCCACGCGCTGACCGTCGCCACCCTCCAGGCCGGCGCCGCCCGGGAGGTGCTCGACGCCGACCCGGATTTCGTCCGCCGGGCGCTGGCCGCCATCGAGGAAACCGGGCGGCGCGCGATGGACGATCTCGACCACGTGCTCGGGTTGCTCCGGGAGACCGGGGAGCCGTCGATCGTCGCTCCGCAGCGGACCCTGTCCGATCTGGACGGGCTCATCGCCGACACCCGGGCGGCCGGGACGTCGGTACGCAGCCGCAGCCGCGGCTCGTTGGACGCCCTGCCGTCGGCGGTCTCCCGGGAGGGTTACCGGATCGTGCAGGAAGGGCTGACGAACGCCGCCCGGCACGGCCGCGGGCCGGTGACCCTGCGGGTGGACGCGTCGCCGGACGGTCTGGAGATCGAGCTGGTCAACGCCATGACCCAGCGGGAACCCGACGGGGCGGCAGTGCCGGGTGGCGGTCGGGGCCTTGTCGGTATGCGGGAACGGGTGCTGCTGCTCGGCGGCCGGATCACCGCGGGCGCGGACGGAGAGCGGTGGCGGGTGCGGGTGCGGCTACCGATCGGGGCGGACGGATGAGCGTGGACGTGCTGATCGTCGACGACGACGAACTGGTCCGGATCGGGCTGCGGACCATCATCGACGCCCAGCCGGATCTGCGGGTCGTCGCCGAGGCAGCCGACGGGGCGGAGGTGCCGCCGCTCGTCGCCCGGCATCGCCCGCAGGTGGTGCTGATGGACGTGCGCATGCCCGGGATCGACGGCATCCAGGCCACCCGACACCTGCTGGCCACCTCCGCCGAGCCGCCCCGGGTGCTGGTCATCACCACCTTCGCCAACGACGAGTACGTCTACGAGGCGCTGCGCGTCGGCGCCAGCGGATTCCTGCTCAAGCGGGCCCGACCGGCCGAGGTGGTGGCGGCGGTACGGGTGGTGGCGCGGGGCGAGTCGCTGCTCTTTCCGGCCGCGATCCGCCGGCTGGTCGGGGCGTACGGGCGGCGGAACGCCGACGGGCTGCGGGCGGCCCGACTCACCGAACGGGAGGCGGAGGTGCTGCGGCTGATGGCGGCCGGACTGTCCAACCCGGAGATCGCGGCCCGTCTGGTGGTGGGGGTCGAGACGGTGAAGACGCACGTCGGGAACGTGCTGACCAAGCTGGGGGTACGCGACCGCACCCAGGCGGTGATCGCCGCGTACGAGTCGGGGTTCGTCACGCCCGCCGGGTGAGGTGTCCCCCACGAGGGGGAGACGGTTCCCCGCCGCACGGGAGGGCAGGGCCGGTGCCCCGGCCGAGGCTGGGAAGCATGACGAACGTAGCCGTACTCGAACACCGCGACACGTCCCGTCGGACCGGTCTGCTCGCCCCACTCGCCGCCGGTTGGCTCGGGCTGTGGGGCCTGCTCGCCCTGGTGGCGGCCAGCACCGGCACCGGCTACCCGTTCGGTGCCGACGATCCGCACCGGAACTCGACGCTGCTCCGGCTGCTCCCGACGGAAGCGGGACCACAGTTCTTCGCCGGGATGCTGCTCAGCGCCGCCGCGCTGGCCCTGGTCAGCCGCACCACCGCGCCCACCGGCCCGCTGCGGGTGCTGTTGCTCGGCTACGGCTGGGCCGTCGCGGTCGTGCTGGCCATGGTGGTGCCCGGCATGCAGGTGCTGGCCCTGCTCGGATACGCGCCGATGCTGCTGCTCGGTGCGCCCTTCGGCTGGCCGCCTGTCGATTACGCCGACGTGTTCACCTGGGCGCTCGCCGCCCGCGTCGCCGCGATGGCCGGTGGTGTGCTGTTGAGCGGGGCGCTGCTGGGCTGGCAGCGGCGTACCGCCGGCTCCTGTGCGGGGTGCGGCCGCAACGGCGCGGGTCGGGGCTGGACCACTCCGGCGGCCGCCGCCCGGTGGGGCCGGTGGGCTGTCTGGGTCGCGGCCGTGATCCCCTTCGGGTACGCGCTGACCCGGTTCGCCTGGCTGGCCGGCATCCCACTCGGCATCTCCCGGGACGACCTCGCCGAGTTGTGGGAGAACGGCGCGGTCTGGGCCGGGGCCGGGCTGGGCGCCTTCGCCACCGTCGGTTCGGTGCTCACCCTGGGGTTGGTGCAGCGTTGGGGTGAGCGGTTCCCGCGCTGGATGGTGGGCCTGGCCGGTCGGCGGGTGCCGGTGCGTCTGGCCGTGGTCCCCGCGACGGTGGTCGCGGTCCTGGCCACCGCGGCGGGCCTGAGCGCGGTGAGCGTCCCCGCGTTCTGGGAGCCGGACCGTGGGCTCAGTGCGGCGGGTGCCCCGCTGATGTTCTTCCCGCTGTGGGGGCTCGCGCTCGGTGCCGCCACGTACGCGTACCACCTGCGCCGTCGGGGCGGCTGCGGTCGCTGCGGCCAGGGGTGACCTGTGGATCCGGTCCGCCGTCCGGCACGGGGGTGGGCGGCGGGCCGGGTCCACCGGTCACGGCAGGTCGCGGGCGTAGCAGACGGAGAGCGGCTCGCCCCGGTACGGCCCGAAGTTGTCGACGCGCCGGTAGCCCTCCCGTTCGTAGAAGCGCATCGCGTCGGGTTGGGCGGTGCCGGTCTCCAGCAGCAGGGTGCGTACGCCGGCGTCGCGGGCGGCCTGCTCCAGGGCGCGCAGGATGGCTGTCGCGACACCGGTGCCCCGGGCCGGCGGACAGACGTACATCCGTTTGATCTCGGCGGAACCGGCGGCCAGGAAGCGCAGCCCACCGCAGCCCACGGCGGTGCCTCCGGAGTCGCGGGCGACCAGGAAGATGCTTACCGTCTCGGCCGTGGGCGGCGCGCCCGGCTCGTGGTCGTCGCAGCCGTAGCGGGCGTCGAGTTCGGCCCGTTGGGCGGCACGTAGCCGGGTGGCGTCGGTCGACTCCCAGGGTTCGCGAACGATGGAGAGCACCTGTCAACCTTTCCGTAACGAGCGTTACCGTAACGTACGCTACGGTATGAGTCGTCGATCGGGAAGGGGTACGGATGGCCAGACGCCGTGATCTCGCCGACCAGCAGCGACGCCTGTCGGCGGCCACCTGGTCGGTGCTGGCCGAACGCGGCCTGCCCGGGCTCACCCTGCGCGCCGTCGCCGAGCGGGCCGGGTGCACCACCGGCATGGTGCTGCACACCTTCGCCGACAAGCAGGCCCTGCTGGTCCACGCCCGCGAGCTGCTGCACCGGCGTACCGGCCAGCGTGCCGACGCCGCACAGGCCGCGGCGGATAGCCCCCTGGAGGCGCTGCGGGCCGTGCTGTTCCAGGCCGCCTCGCCCACCGAGGAGGAGCGGGAGGAGGCGCGGGTCTGGGTCGGCTTCCTCGCCGCCGCGCTGGCCGACCCGGTCCTGGCCGACCTGCACCGCGACTACAACCGCCGGTTCGTCACCCGGGTCCGTGAGCTGGTCAGCGCCGCCCGGCCGGAGCTGGGCCCGGTCGAGACGGCCGACACCTCAACCAGCCTGGTGGCCCTCGTCGAAGGACTCAACACGCTCGCCTGCGTCGACCCGGAGACCTACGGCGAGCAGGCCCAACGCAGCGCCCTCGACGCCGCGCTCGCCGCGCTCGACACCGAGCCCTGAGCCGCAGGCGGGCGGCTGCCGTCGCCTGCCGAACCGCACTGTTCATCATCGAGCCAGGCTGGCGGCGACTGACCCGGGCGGTGGCGAGCTAGCGTGGGCGGGTGAGTGAGTCATCGCCTGTTCCGCCGCTCCCACCCGCCGACCTGCCCGCCACGCTCGGTGCGCTGCGCGCCGCCGGGCACCGCTACCGCACCGTCAAGCAGGAACTACGCGACAACCTGCGGGCCCGGATGCGGGCCGGCGCTCCGCGCTTCGCCGGCATCGTCGGGTACGACGACACCGTGCTGCCGGAGGTGGAGCGCGCCCTGCTCGCCGGCCACGACATGGTGCTGCTCGGCGAGCGCGGCCAGGGCAAGACCCGCCTGATCCGGGCACTGGCGACGCTGCTTGACGAATGGACGCCGGTGATCGTCGGTTCGGTGCTCAACGAGCACCCGCTGCACCCGATCACCCCGACGTCACGGGCGCTCGTCGCCGAGGCCGGCGACGACCTGCCGGTCGGCTGGCTGCACCGTTCGATGCGCTACGGGGAGAAGCTGGCCACCCCGGACACCAGCGTCGGTGACCTGATCGGCGACGTGGACCCGGTCCGGCTTGCCCAGGGGCGCACGCTCGGCGACCCCGAGACGATCCACTTCGGGCTGGTGCCGCGGACCAACCGGGGCATCTTCGCGGTGAACGAGCTGCCCGACCTGGCCGAGCGGATCCAGGTGGCGCTGCTCAACGTGCTGGAGGAGCGGGACATCCAGGTGCGCGGCTACCAGCTACGGCTGCCGCTGGACCTGCTGCTGGTGGCCAGCGCCAACCCGGAGGACTACACCAACCGGGGCCGGATCATCACCCCGCTCAAGGACCGCTTCGGCGCGGAGATCCGCACCCACTACCCGACCGACCTGGAACTGGAGCTGGCCCTGATCCGGCAGGAGGCCGACCTGGTCGCCGAGGTGCCGGAGCACGTGCTGGAGGTGCTGGCCCGGTTCGCCCGGGCGGTACGCGAGTCGCCGTCGGTGGACCCGCGTTCCGGTGTCTCCGCCCGGTTCGCCATCGCCGCCGCGGAGACCGTCGCCGCCGCCGCGCTGCGCCGGGCGTGCCTGCTGGACGCCGACTCGGAGCTGCCGTCGGCGGAGGCGGTGGCGCGGGTGGGAGACGCGGTGTCGGTGACGTCGACGCTGCGCGGCAAGGTGGAGTTCGAGAGCGGCGAGGAGGGCCGGGAGGTCGAACTTCTCGGTCACCTGCTGCGTACCGCCACCGCCGAGACGTTCCGGGCCCGGCTGGCCGGGCTGGACCTGTCCGGTTTCACCGCGCTGGTCGAGGAAGGGCAGTCGGTCGAGACCGGCGAGTTGGTGTCCGCGGCCGACCTGCTGCGGCAGGTGGGCACGGTGCCGGGGCTGGCGAAGGTGCTCGACCGGCTCGGCATCGGCGACGCGCCGAGCACCGGGCAGGCCGCCGCGGCCGTCGAGTTCGTGCTGGAAGGGCTGCATCTGAGTCGCCGGCTGGGCAAGGACGTCACCGACACCGGCCGGACCCGTTACGGCGGCCGGGACTAGCGATGGCCGGCAACCGGTTCCGGTACGGGCAGTGGCGCGGTGGACCCGATCCGCTCGCGCCGCCGTACGACGTGCAGGCCGCGGTGGACCAGGTCGGCGAAGAGGTGCTGGCCGGCGGCAGTCTCCGTGACGCGTTGCGGGACCTGCTGCGTCGGGGCCCGCAGGGGCGTGGCGGGCTGGACGGGCTGACCGCCCGCGCCCGCCGGCTACGCCGCGAGGCGCTGCGCCGGGGGGAGCTGGACGGTGCGGTGACCCGGGCGCGGGCGCTGCTCGACCAGGCACTGGCCGCCGAGCGGGACGAGTTGGCCCGCCGGGACGACGAGGCGGCCCGGTTCGCCGAGACGGTGCTGGACGACCTGCCCCGCTCGACCGCGCAGGCGGTGCGGGACCTCTCCGACTACCGGTGGGCCAGCGACGAGGCCCGGCAGACCTACCAGCGGATTCTCGCCGGGCTGCGTGACGACGTGCTGGGTCAGCGCTTCGCCGGGCTGCGCGACTCGGCGCGGCTGGCCGGTGACCCGGCGGTGCAGGAGCGGGTCGCCGAGATGATGCGGGACCTCAACGCCCTGCTGGCCCGGCACGCCCGCGCCGAGGACACCACCGACGCGTTCGCCGAGTTCATGCGCCGGCACGGCGAGTTCTTCCCGGAACGGCCCCGTGACGTGGACGAGCTGATCGACCTGTTGGCCCGCCGCGCGGCGGCCGGGCAGCGGCTGATGAACTCGCTGTCCGAGCGGCAGCGGGAGGAACTGGCCGGGCTGATGCGCGACTCCCTCGGTGACCGGCTCGCCGGCGAGTTGGCCGCGTTGGAGGGAAACCTGCGGGCGCTGCGGCCCGACCTGCGCTGGGGGCGGGGCGAGCGGATGCAGGGCGGCCAGCCACTGGGCTACGGCGAGGCGACCGGGGCGCTCGACGAGATCGCCGAACTGGACGACCTGCTCGACCAACTGGGCCAGGCGCACCCCGGTGCGACCCTTGACGACATCGACGTTGACGCGGTGGCCCGGACGCTGGGCCGGGACGCGGCCGACGACGTACGCCGGCTGCGGGAGCTGGAGCGGGAGCTGCGCCGGCAGGGTTGGGTGACCCGTGACGCCGACGGTCTGACCCTGAGCCCGAAGGCGCTGCGCCGGCTCGGCGGCACGGCGCTGCGCCAGGTCTTCGCCGAGCTGACCGCCGGCCCGCGCGGCCAGCACGACCTGCGCTCGGCCGGGGCGGCCGGCGAGGTGACAGGCGCGTCGCGGCCCTGGGAGCACGGTGACGAGCAGCCGCTGGACGTGGTGCGGACGTTGACCCGGGCGATCCGCCGGGCCGGCCCCGGGGTGCCGGTGCAACTGGCGGTCGAGGATTTCGAGGTCGTCGAGACCGAACGACGAGCGTCGGCGGCGGTGGCGCTCTGCGTCGACCTGTCGTACTCGATGATCTCCCAGGGGCGGTGGGGGCCGATGAAGCAGACCGGGCTGGCCCTGGCCCACCTGATGGCGACCCGGTTTCCGCAGGACGCGTTGCAGATCATCGGGTTCGGCCGGCGGGCGGAGACGCTTACCCAGCAGGAGCTGGCCGCCGTCGAGCCGGACATGATGCAGGGGACCAACCTGCAACACGCGTTGCGGCTGGCTGGCCGGCACCTGCGGCGCCATCCGGACGCCGAGCCGGTGGTGCTGGTGGTGACCGACGGGGAACCGACAGCCCACCTGGACCCGGACGACGGTGAGGCGCTGTTCGCGTGGCCGTCGTCGCCGGAGACGATCGAGGCCACGGTCCGGGAGGTGGACCGGCTCGGCCGCTTCGGGGCCACCCTGAACCTCTTCATGCTGGGCGACGATCCCGGGCTGCGCCGTTTCGTCGACGCGGTGGCCCGGCGCAGCGGCGGCCGGGTGTTCACCCCGGACGCCGACGACCTCGGCGAGTACGTGGTCAGCGACTACCTGCGGGCCCGCCGGGGCCGCCGCTAGGCTCGGCCGGGTGGAGGTCGACGGGCTGCGACGGGCGTACGACGCGGTGCTGGCCGAGGTCGACGCGGGCGGGTTCGGGCCGCCGCCGCCCGACCGGTACAGCGCCGAGCAGATCGTGGCGCACCTGGTCGCCAGCGACGAGCTGATGCGCGAGGCCACCGAGGCGGTGCTGGCCGGCTCGCCGTACGCCTTCTACGACCTGGACGAGGTCCACCGGCCGGAACTTGACGAACTGGCCGCCGAGTGCGGCGGCCTCGACGGCCTCGCCACCCGGCTGCGGGCCACGAGTGACCGGCTGGTCGCGTTGGTGGCCCAGCTGGGTGCGGCGGCGGACACCCCGGTCGAGACGCACCTACGTGAGGGGTTCGAACTCGTCATCGACGAGCCGCTGCCGTGGGGCCGCACGATCGACCTGCACGCCCGCGTGCACCTGCCCCGCCACCTGAACGAGCTACGGACGCTGCGCGGCCGGTCCTGACCGGGGGTCGCCCAGGTGTCGGGCCTGGGCGGCGCGGCGACCCGGTCGGCTCCGTGCCCGGTGGCCGGGCGGTTCAGCGGGTGTCGGCCGACTCGGGGGTACGACGGAAGGTCCGGCGGTACACCGAGGGCGCGACGCCGATGCGCAGGTGCAGTTGTTGACGCAGGGCGGCGGTGGTGCCGAAGCCACTGCGCCGGGCGATCTGCTCGACGGTCAGGTCGGTGCTCTCCAGCAGCAGCCGGGCGTGGTCGGTGCGCTCGTGCAGCAGCCACTGCGCCGGGCTCAGCCCGGTCTCCGCCCGGAACCGCCGGGTGAAGGTGCGTACGCTCATCCGCGCCTGCCCGGCCAGGTCGCGCAGGCTCACCGGCTCGTGCAGGCGCTGGCGGGCCCACTCGCGGGCGGTGGCGGTGCTGGTGTCGGGGGCCTGCGGTACGGGACGTTCGATGTACTGGGCCTGACCGCCGTCGCGCCAGGGCGGCATGACGCACCGGCGGGCGGCCTGATTGGCCACCTCGCTGCCGTGGTCGGTGCGCACCACGTGCAGGCACAGGTCGATGCCGGCGGCGACCCCGGCCGAGGTGAGCACCCGGTCGTCGGCCACGAAGAGCACCTCCGGATCGAGGTCCACCCGCGGGTGCAGCCGGCGGAAGCGGTCGGCGTACGCCCAGTGGGTGGTGGCCCGCCGCCCGTCGAGCAGCCCGGCGGTGGCCAGCACGAACGCGCCGGTGCAGATCGACATGATCCGCGCGCCCCGGTCGTACGCGGCCCGCAGCGCCCCGGTCACCTCGGCGGGAATGACGTCAGGGCGGAGCGTGGCGTCACCGTGCACCCCCGGCACGATCACCGTGTCGGCCTGCTCCAGCAGTTCCAGCCCGTGGTCGGGCAGCACTCGGAAGCCGGCGGTGCTGCGGACCGGCCGACCGCCCGGAGTGCACGTGTCGACGGTGTAGAAGTGCGCGTCGGCGGCGTCACGGGCGGTGCTGAACACCTGGGCGGGGGTGCCGAGGTCCAGCCCGACCACCTGGTCGACGGCGAGGACGGCGACCCGATGCGGAGTCATGGCCCGATTATTGCGCAAGGTGGCTTGCCGGCCACTCGCCGGGCCGGGGCGGGTCGCCGCACACTCGCCTGGTGAATCGACCCGCTCGCCTGCATCCGGCCTGGATCGTCGCCGCAGTCGCCTTCGTGGCGCTGGTCGGCGCCGCCGGGTTCCGGGCCACGCCGTCGGTGCTGCTGCACCCGCTGCACACCGAGTTCCGTTGGCCGGTGGCCACCATCTCGGCTGCCGTTTCGGTGAACCTGCTCCTCTACGGGCTGACCGCGCCGTTCGCCGCGGCGCTGATGGACCGCTTCGGCATCCGCCGGGTGGTGGCCGCCGCGCTGGCCCTGGTCGCCGCCGGCAGCGGGTTGACCGTCTTCATGACCGCGAGCTGGCAACTCGTCCTCTGCTGGGGCGTGCTTGTCGGACTGGGCACCGGGTCGATGGCGCTGGCCTTCGTGGCCACCGTCACCGGGCGCTGGTTCGTGCGCCGCCGTGGCCTGGTCACCGGTGTGCTCACCGCCGGTGGGGCGGCCGGCCAGCTGGTCTTCCTGCCGCTGCTGGCGATGCTGGTGGCCGCATCCGGCTGGCGGGCGGCGGCACTTGTCGTCGCCGGGGCGGCGCTGCTGGTCGTACCGCTGGTGTTGTGGCTGCTCCGGGAACACCCGGCGGACCTCGGCCTACCGCCCTACGGTGCGACGGAGATCGAGCCGGTGACCAGGCCAGCGGGTGGGGCCGCCGCCCGCGCGGTGGGCGCACTGGCCCAGGCCGCGCGTACCCGGCCGTTCTGGCTGCTGGCCGCGGGGTTCGCGATCTGCGGCGCGACCACGAACGGCCTGGTCGGTACGCACTTCATCCCGGCCGCGCACGATCACGGGATGCCGCAGACCACGGCGGCCGGGCTGCTGGCGCTGGTCGGGCTCTTCGACATCGTCGGCACCGTCGCCTCGGGATGGCTCACCGACCGCTTCGACCCTCGGCTGCTGCTTGTGGCGTACTACGCGCTGCGGGGCGGATCGCTGCTGGTGCTGCCGGGGCTCTTCGCGGCCACCACCGAACCGAGCATGCTTGTCTTCATCATCTTCTACGGCCTGGACTGGGTGGCGACCGTACCGCCGACGGTCGCGCTGTGCCGGGAGTACTTCGGCACCTCGGGCGCGGTGGTCTTCGGCTGGGTGTTCGCCTCGCACCAACTCGGGGCCGCGGTGGCGGCGAGTGGTGCGGGCCTGGTCCGCGACCAACTCGGCACGTACACCCTCGCCTGGTACGTGGCGGGGACGTTGTCGGTGGGCGCGGCCGTGCTGTCGCTGATGCTGCTGCGCCGCCGCGGCACCACCGTCAGAGAGCCGGTCCCGGTCGCCGCCGGATCGAAGGCGTGGAGCTATCGCGGCTGACCCTGCTGGGCGACTACTGAAGCGCCCAGCGCTGGGCCGGGTTGCCGTCGCAGGGGGCCTGGACGATGTCGGTGCCGGCCCCGGCGCCGCCGTCGCGCGCCTGGGCGCACTTGCCGCTGTGCACGGCCACCAGCACGGTCGCGCCGCCGTCGACAGGTTGCAGCCGCCACTGCTGGTTGGCCTCGCCGTGGCAGCCGAACTGCTGCAACCGGGCACCGTCGTCGCCGCTGCCGCCCTCGACGTCGAGGCACTGGTTGTAGGCGGCGTTGGTAAGCGTCACCGTGTCCGGGCCGAAGGCGTTGACGACCCACTGCTGCTCCGGCCCGCCGCCGCAGTCGGCCAGCTTGGCGGGGGCCTTCTCGCCGTCGCCGTCGAGGCCGAGGCAGAGGCCGGAACCGACCCCACGGAACACCTTCGGTCCGACGACCGCGTCCGGGTCCTGGCTGGGGCTCGGCGTGGGGGCGGGTTCGGACGTCGTCGGGCCGGGCTCCGGTTCGCTCTCGGTCGGGCTGGGCTGCACCGCGCTCGGGCTGGGCGCGGCCACCGTCGGTGCCGGCTCCGGATCGTCGCCACCGAGCACGCCGGTGGCGAACAGCACCCCCAGCAGTACGCCGACCAGCCCGAGGGCCAGCGCCGTGACCAGCAGTGGGTCGCGGGGCAGCCCGGCGGGACGGCGAGTGCCGTAGACGGTGCCCGACCCATCGGTTTCCGACATGCCGGCATCCTGTCCCACGGTGCCCGGTGCCGACCAACCGCCCCCGGCCGGCCGACCTGATTGCGGTGCGAAACGCCTCCGATGGACATCCCGCCAGGCGGGCCCATGACGCGTAAAGTGATCCCATGCACGCCCTGCGTGATCATGACCTGGCGGTGGCCCAGCTGCGACGGTCGTACGCGGCGGTGCCACCCGGTCAGCCGGTGCGGTTGGCCAAGCGCACCTCGAACCTGTTCCGTCCGCGCAGCGCCCCCGCCTCCGGCCTGGACGTCAGCGGCCTCGGCGGGGTGCTGGGCGTCGACCCGGTCGCCCGCACCGCCGATGTGCAGGGCATGTGCACCTACGAACGACTTGTCGAGGCGACCCTGCCGCACGGCCTGATGCCGTTTGTGGTGCCGCAGTTGCGCACCATCACCCTCGGCGGGGCGGTGACCGGGCTGGGCATCGAGTCGACCTCGTTCCGCAACGGACTGCCACACGAGTCGGTGGTCGAGCTGGACGTGCTCACCGGTGCCGGTGAGGTGGTCACCGCCCGCCCCGACGGCGAGCACGCCGACCTGTACGCGGCCTTCCCCAACTCGCTCGGCAGTCTCGGGTACGCCACCCGGCTGCGGATCGAACTGCAACCGGTCCGCCGCTACGTGGGCCTGCGCAACCTGCGGTTCACAAACCTGACCGCGTTGACCGAGGCGATCGGCGAGATCACCGCGTCCCGCCGCTGGGCCGGCGAGAGCGTCGACGCGATGGACGGGGTGATGTTCAGCCCTGGCGAGTCGTACCTGGTGCTGGGCAGCTTCACCGACGACGTGCCGGCCGTCTCCGACTACACCGGCCAGGAGATCTACTACCGCTCGCTGCGCCAACGCCCACACGACGCGCTGACCACCCACGACTACCTGTGGCGCTGGGACACCGACTGGTTCTGGTGCTCGGCGGCGTTCGGCGCGCAGCATCCGGTGGTGCGGCGGCTGTGGCCGGCACGATGGCGACGCAGCGACGTCTACCACCGCATCGTGCGCCTGGAGCACCGGCACCGGGTGGCGGCCCGGATCGACAGGTGGCGGGGCCAGCCGGCCCGGGAGCGGGTCGTGCAGGACGTGGAGATCCCACTGGACCGCACCGCCGAGTTTCTGCACTGGTTCGCCGCCGGCGTCGGGATGACGCCTGTGTGGTTGTGTCCGCTGCGGCTGCGCGAGCCGGCCGGCTCGGGATCGGCCCGGTCCTGGCCGCTGTATCCACTACGGCCCGGGCAGGACTACGTCAACATCGGGTTCTGGGGGAGCGTGCCGATCGCCGAGGGCGCCGCCGACGGCGACGTCAACCGGGAGATCGAGCGCGCGGTGTCGGAGAAGGGCGGGCACAAGTCGCTCTACTCCGACGCGTACTACGACCGGGATTCGTTCGACCGGCTCTACGGCGGCGGGGCATGGCGCGCCGTGCGGGACCGGTACGACCCGGAGCATCGGCTCACCGGACTGTACGAGAAGGCGGTAGCACGAGCATGAGTCTCACCGACCGAAGCCAGGGAGCGGCAGGCGCTCCCGCCACACCGCCCCCCGGGGGCCGGCGGCGTGGGACCACCGTTGCGGACATCGTCCGGGCGGTGACCTCGGGCCCCCTGCCGGTACGCGTCACCGGGTACGACGGCAGCTCGATCGGCCCGGCAGACGCCGGGATCACCCTGGCGATCCGCTCCGAGCGGGGGCTGTCGTACCTGCTCACCGCCCCGGGTGACCTGGGCATGGCGCGTGCCTACGTCAGCGGTGACCTGACCCTGGAGGGAGTGCACCCGGGCGACCCGTACGAGGCGTTGCGGGTGCTCAGCGGGTTGCGGATGCGGGCCCCGGCGCTGGCCGACGGGTTGGCGCTGGTGCGCGAGCTGGGCTGGGAGCGGCTGCTGCCGCCGCCGGCCCCGCCGCAGGAGGCCCGGCCGCGCTGGAAGCGGATCGTGGGTGGCCTGCGGCACTCGCGGACCCGCGACAGCAGCGCCATCTCGCACCACTACGACGTGTCGAACGCCTTCTACGAGAAGGTGCTCGGCCCGTCGATGACGTACACCTGCGCGGTGTACCGCAGCCCGGACGACACGTTGGAGCAGGCGCAGGCGAACAAGTACGACCTGGTCGCCGGCAAGCTCGCGCTGCGGCCGGGGATGCGGCTGCTGGATGTGGGCTGCGGATGGGGCGGCATGGTCCGGCACGCGGCCCGCGAGTACGGCGTCAAGGCGCTCGGTGTGACGCTGTCGCGGGCGCAGGCGCAGTGGGCGCAGGCCGCCATCGAGCGGGAGGGGCTGTCCGAGCTGGCGCAGGTGCGCCACCTGGACTACCGCGACGCGCCGCGCGAACAGTTCGACGCGGTGTCCTCGATCGGCCTGACCGAGCACATCGGAGTCCGGAACTATCCGGCCTACTTCGGGTTTCTGCGTGACCGGCTGCGCCCGGGGGCCCGGCTGCTCAACCACTGCATCACCCGGGCGGACAACCGGGCGCCGCACCGGTCCGGGGCGTTCATCGACAGGTACGTCTTCCCGGACGGTGAACTGGCCGGCCCGGGCCGGTTGATCAGCGAGATCCACGATGTCGGGCTGGAGGTGCACCACGAGGAGAACCTGCGCCAGCACTACGCGCTGACGCTTGCCGCGTGGTGCCGCAACCTGGTGCGGCACTGGGACTTCTGCGTCGCCGAGGTGGGTGCGGGCACGGCCCGGGTGTGGGGGCTCTACATGGCCGGCTCGCGGCTGGCCTTCGAGCGCAACGGCATCCAGCTGCACCAGGTGGTGGCGACGCGCAACGGCCCGGACGCGGTGAACGGCTATCCGCTGCGCCCGGACTGGCTGCCCTGACCGGGTCACCGCGGTACTGAGCAGGGCCGCGCCGGATCTGCCGGCGCGGCCTTTCGCGAAGCCATTGACAAGGAAGTTTTTTACGTACAAACTGATTTTGCCATGAGAGATGTCCTGTACCTGGAGCAGATCGAGCAGGCCGAGGCGCTGCTGAAGCCGCAGCGCGTCGAGATCCTGCGGCAGCTGGCCGAGCCACGCACCTGCACCGAGGTGGCCGCCCGGCTGGAGCAGACGCCACAGCGCGTCTACTACCACGTCAAGCAACTCGTCGCGGCCGGGCTGGTCGAGCAGGTCGACCAGCGCAAGGTCCGCGGCATCACCGAGGGCATCTACCAGGCCGCCGCCCGGTCGTACTGGCTCTCACCCCGACTGGTCGGCCGGATCGGGCTGCGTCGCACCCGTGACGAGCTGAGCCTGGGCTACCTGCTGGACCTGATGGAGGAAGTCCAGGCCGACGTCGCCGCCCTGGACCGCACCGCCCCGGAGCTGCCGTCGATCGGCGTCTCCGGCGAGATCCGCGTGCCGGCGGAGCGCCGGCAGGAGTTTCTGCACGACCTGCAGTCCGCGCTGCAGGAGTTGTTCACGCGCTACGGCGGCGCCGAGGGAGACGCCTTCAAGCTCGCCGTGGCCTGCTACCCGAAGGGGACCGACAGTGACTGAACCGATGACCCTCGCCGCCCGACTCGCCGCGCCGATCGCGCGGGTGCGCCAGGCCCTGACCGACCCCGCCGAGCTGCGCGTCTGGCTGGCCGAGCACGCCGAGGTCGAGCTGCCCGAGCGGTACGAGTTCTGGGGTCGCTACACGCCAGAGGGCGACGCCCCACATCAGCGGGTACTGCACGCCGACGACGATCGGCTCCGCTTCGCCTGGCTGCTCGACGGGGTGGAGACCACCACCGAAATCACGCTGAGCGCGGACGGGCCGGACGCCACGGTGCTGCGGCTGTCGCAGACCCACTTCGACTTCAACGACGTGGTCAACGGCACCAGCATCCGGGGTGTCCTCCAGACCTACTGGGCGCTCACGATCGCCAACCTGGAGGCCCACCTGGCCGGCCAGCCGCTGCTGCCGAAGGTGGACTTCACCGGCACCGACTTCCGAGGCGATCTGGAGATCGCCGCACCGGCCGACAAGGTGTGGGAGTCCCTTACCGACTCCGAGCAGGCAAGCGCCTGGTTCGGCTACCCGATCGGCATCGAACCCTGGGTCGGCGGCCGGTACGCCATGGGCGGCTTCGACAGCGGATTCGCCGCGAAGGTGGTCGACCTGGAGCCGGGCCGGAAGATGTCCATCGACTGGGGGCCGGCCGGCGTCACCAGTTGGGAGCTGGCCGAGTCCGAGGGCCGGACGAAGCTGACCTTCGTGCAGAGCGGCTTCGACGAGCAGAACCCGCCGTACGCGGCCTGGGCCGGCATCGTGTCCGGGTGGGCCGAGCTGCGTCGCTTCCACGAGGTGCCGGACTGGCAGCCGATCTGGCTGCCCGAGGAGACGGCCGCCACGGCCGGCTGAGCAGCGACAAGCGTGGGCGGTCACCCGGAGGTAGTCGGGTGACCGCCCATCGTGCTGGCATCAACCGGCGCGTGACGGGGTAATGGCCGGCGGTGTTCCTCATCTTCGGACTCCGGACCCGGGTCACCCGGTCGGCGGTGGTGCAGCAGGTCTGTCGTCACTGCGGGCACCAGGCCGCCCAGGTGCTCACCCGTCGCTCGACGAAGTTCAGCCTCTTCTTCATCCCACTGATCCCGGTGCGTACCCGCCACATCCAGCAGTGCACCTTCTGCGCCGCCGAGTACCCGGTGGACCGGGCCGAGGCCGAGCACCTGATGGCCGCCTGATGGGAAGCCTGCTGGGCTGGCTGATCGGCTGGCGACGGTGCGAGGGCGGACAAGGCCCGACCCCGCCGCTGCACCATGCGGCCCGGCCACCCTGCACGCCCGGGCGTCGCCGGTCCCGCCGGCTGCGCGGATCGGTGGCCGGCGGCGCCCTGCCCCGCGCGCCCCGGAACCGTTCCGGCCGCCACTGACGCGGGCGCCGTCCCGGATGACGCGCCGGCTCGGCCTGGCGTGCCGCCCGTTCCTGCGTGCCGCCCGTTCCGGCATGCTGGCCCGCTCCGGCGTGCGCGACGGGCCGGGATTCGCCGGCACGGCTATCGTGGCCTGTCGTGACGGGTACCGAGCAGCGACTGGCCGCGATCCGGGGCGACGCACCTCCGAAACGACACAACGCCCGCACGATCGCGGCGTTGACCGGCAACCCGGGCTGCACCCGCCGGGCGGTCCTCGACGGTGCCGGGGTGGACAAGCCGACGCTGGCCGCACGGGTCGGCTTTCCCGCCCGGTTCGGGCAGTCCCGTTTCGCCATCACCCGGGGCAACACCTTCGAGGCGCAGGTGAAGGCCGGCGGCGGGGCGGAGCTGCTGCGACTGGTCGCGGAGCGGCTGGGCGTGCCGGTGCCGACGACGGCAAGTTGGACGGACCTCGGCGACGGTGACGACCCGGCCGCCCGGGCCCGACGCTCGGCGACGCTGCTCACCGGGGCGGTGTCGCCCGTCGATCCCGACTCCGACGAGCCGCCAGGTGCCGGGGAGCCGCCGCGTGCCGACGAGCCGGCGGCGCTGTTCGACCACCCGATGCTCGGCCTGGCAGTCGCCGGGCAGCGGGTACACCTGGAACCGGACCTGGTGGCCGCCCAGCTGGGCGGCCGGTTCCACGTTGTCGAGATCAAGTCGTTCCCGGTGATCGACGGTCAGGCCGATCCGGCGAAGCTGGCCGCCGCGGCGGTGCAGTCCGCCGTCTACGTGCTGGCCCTACGGGAGCTGTTCACCGCCCGGGGCCACGACCCGCACCTGGTGTCGCACGAGGTGGTGCTGGTCTGCCCCCGGGACTTCAGCAACGAGCCGGTCGCGCATCTGCTCGACGTCCGCCGGCAACTGCTTGTGGTGCGCCGGCAACTGGACCGGATGGACCGGCTCGACACGCTGCTGGCCGACGTACCTGCCGACTTCACCGCCGACCCCGCAGCTGATCCGGCGGCCCTGGCCGGTTCGCTGGCGCGGGTGCCGGCCCGGTACGCCCCCGACTGTCTGGCCAGCTGCGAGCTGGCGTACTTCTGTCGGCACGAGGCACGCGGGCAGACCGGGGCGCTCGGCCGCCCGGTCCGCGAGGCGCTCGGCGGGATCGCCGACGTCGGTGAGGTGCTGGCGCTCGCCGGTGGGGAACCCGCCCCCGACCCCGAGCGGGCGGAGGCCGCCGCGCTGTTGCGGACCGCGGCTCGCCTGCGCGCCGACGCCCTCGCCGCACCGGCATGATCGAGCGGAGCGAGGGAATGGTGGTGCCTCATGTCGGCACGCAGCGCAGCGGAGTGCCGGCATGAGTACGTTGCGGGCGTTGGCGGCGGCCCAGGCGGTGGCCTCCGGGGTGGCGCAACCGGTGGCGACCGTCCGGCATCTGCACCTGTCCAGGCGGCCGCTGGTGCTGGTGCCGCTGGCGATGGCGGGGGAGGCCAACGCCCCCCTAGCCGCGATGGTCGGCTCGGCCCCCGGCGAGGGGCGGTTGTTGATCGTGCCGCAGCCACGCAACCGGGACCAACGGTTCGCGTTCGCCGCCGAACTGGCCGCGATCCTCCTGCCGTACGTGGACGGGCACCGTACGGCGAACGAGGCGGTCTCCGTGGACCGGGGTCGGGAGGTCCGGTACCGGTACCTCGACGCTCCGCAGCTGCTGGTGCCGAATCCGGCGGGGGTGACGTTCCTGCGGCTGCTCGGTCGTTCCACCCGGTTCCGTCGGGTCGACGGCGAGTATCCGGTGCCGGCGCAGGTGCCACTGTTGGGCCGCTGGCTGACCTTCTTCGCCGAACGGGCCGAGCATCCCGGCTCGTCGGCGCTGCTGGCGATGACCCAGGCGTTGACGCTGCACTGGGCGACCGGACAGAGCGCCGTGGAGGATCTGCACCTGCCGGCGCTGCTGGGATGGATCGCTCCACCGGCCGGGCTCTCCGGAGCCGAGGCGGCCGCCCGGGCCGAGGACCCGTCGACCTGCCCGCCGGCCGGCCCGGCCACCGATCCCGAGTTCGACAACCGGCTGCTGGCGCCGGCCATCGAGGCGTACGCCGCCGCCGGTGCCGACGAGGCGACGCGCGTCGAGGCGTACGCGGAGCTGGAGAGGCTGCTGCGGGACCAGCTGACGCCCACCTGGGAGCTGATGTGGCGCGGCCTGGGGTTGTTGCGTGCCCTGCCGCCCGGCGCCCGGGTGGCCGGGCGGTGGGACGGCGACCGGGACGCGTTCACCGCCCACACCGAGCACCTCGACGACGATGGTGCGCCGCAGCCGCGC